>NZ_JAXMNS010000216.1:0-6302 GCF_034670285.1 Nocardioides sp.
GTCGAGCACGAGCAGGTGCCCGGGTCGGGCAGGTCGCCGAGGGAGCCGATGGTGTCGGTGAGGACCCCCGTCAGGCGCTCGAGGTTGGCCTTGAACAGCGCGAAGACCTCCTCCTGGCCGACGCCGTCGCCGGACTCCGCGCCGGCGTCCATGTCGGTGACCAGCGCGATGGCGGCGTAGCACTGCTGCATCTCGCGGGCCAGCGAGGCCTCGGGGCTGCCGGTCATGTTGATGAGGCTCCACCCGTCGGCGGCGTAGGCCCGCGACTCGGCGCGCGTGGAGAAGCGCGGGCCCTCGATGACGACCATCGTGCCGCCCGCCTTGATTGTGGGGTCGGCGGCGGTGAGGGCTCCGCCGAGCGTCGCGCAGTAGGGATCGGCGAACGGCAGGTGCACCGCGCCGCGCTCGACGTAGGAGCTGATGCGGCGGTGCGTGCGGTCGACGAGCTGGTCGGGCACGACCACGTCACCGGGCGCCACCGCGTCACTCAGTCCGCCCACGGCGCAGGGCGCGAGGATCTGGCGCACGCCGAGCGAGCGCAGCGCCCAGAGGTTGGCGCGGTAGGGGATCGCGTGGGGCGGGAAGTCGTGGTGCTTGCCGTGGCGCGGCAGGAACGCCACCCGACGCCCCGCGACCGTGCCGACCGCGACCGGCGCTGACGGGTCGCCGTACGGCGTGGTGATGGCGTGCTCCACCGGGTCGTCGAGGAAGGAGTAGAAGCCGGTGCCGCCGATGACGGCGATCTCGGCGATTCCAGCGGCGGGCTCAGAGGCGTGCGTCATAGGAGCATTGTGCGCACGCACCCCGAACCAACCGCGAGTCGGCGCGTCTACGCGCCGACTCGGCGAAGGGCTCGGGTCAGCGGTCGGTGTCGGGGAGGCCGAGGGCGGCCCAGACGGCGCGCCAGACCTGCTTGGGCGGGACGCCGGCGTCCAGCGCCTCCTGTGCCGTACGACGATCGAGGTCGGACATCACGTGAGTCTCGGCCCACACGCGCATGTAGTCGATGCCGAGGGCGAGCTGCATCCGCTCCCAGAACTCCGTGTGCCGCACCGCTCCCCCTCCTTGTCGGCTGCTCACCAGCCGCCCAGCTGCTCCGGCCGACGATGCTGCCATGCCCGCAGCAGGTCCTAGGGGTGGGTCGGCGCCTCGGTGACCTCGCGCACGTCCCACAGGTGGTGGACGACGTCGTGGAGGTGATAGCGCGCCAGCGTGAGCGTGGAGAAGGTGCTGCCGTTGCTGCGGTGGCCGACGCGGTCGTACGACGACGCGGGCACGCGGTCGTAGGCCGCGGCGACCTTCTCTGCCCGGTCCGCGAGCGCGGGAGACACCTCGTCAGGCTGGGCCAGGTCGTAGCGGGCCTCGAGCGCCGCGGCGTCCTGGTCCCAGTTGGCGAAGGTCGGGGCGTCCTGCTCGAGCACGAGAGCCAGTCGCTCGGCGAAGATCGCGTGGACGTCGCGGACGTGGGCGGCGTACTCGGTCACCGTCCAGGCCCCCGCCGCACGGCGCTCGTGCGCCCGTGGCCCGGCGAGCACGGAGACCCAGACGCGGGTGTTGGCTCGGATGCGCTCACCGACCTCGGCGAGCGGGACGTGCTCCGCGTCGAAGCCGCAGTCGTCGCAGGGGCGCTCGAGCACCCAGGTCCAGTCCTTGGTGTCCGGAGCCCACATGCCGCCATCCTGTCGACGCAGACGGCGTGGCGTTCAGCAGGCTCTCAGAGCGAGACGGGCGCGGTGCCGAACGCGACGTCGAAGCGGTCGCACCAGATCACGACCGAGCGGAAGCCGCCGAGGTCGACGTCAGCAGGGATCTCGTAGTTCTGGTTGCCGTCGGTGGCCTTCAGCCCGCCGAGCTGCACGTAGCGGATGTCGTCGTAGGACCCCCAGGCTCCGCCGCTCGGCGAGTCGGAGAGCCCGACGTAGACGTCCGGGCCGTCAGACGTGCTGAATCCCTCGAGCCGCACGAAACGAGTGCCGTCGGCGAGCCGGATCACCTTCGCGGTGCCGGAGGTGGCGTACTCCGCGTTCTCGAACTCGCCGCTCGCCAGGGTGATCACCTCGGGCACCGGCTCGGGGGTCGGCTCGGGGGTCGGCTCGGGCGTGGCCTTCGGCTTCTTCTTCCCGGGCTCGTCCGTCTTCTCAGGATCAATGTCGGCCGCACTCGCCGACTCGGACGACGGCGCGTCGGCCGCCGCACTCGCGACCGGCAGCGCCTCGTCGACGGTGCTGGAGGTGAACTTCGTCCAGGGCTCGAAGGCCCACAGCCCCGCGGCCAGGGCTCCGACGAGAAGCACGGCCACTCCGAAGATCCACGTGCGCATGCTCATGAACCTATCGACCGAGCATCGGCGGCAACGTGATCACTTCTTACGGGTCGCTGACGCCCAAGGCGGGGCCCGGTCCCGAAGATGCGACGCCGATCGGCTCCCCCGCCTAGAATGACTCCCTGCCCCCGTCCCCCGCGCCCATTGCCGCGCGCGCCCGGGCGGCCCCCATTCAGTCCTGATCACTGCTGATCTCAGCCCAACCCGCTCGATCCGAGCGCGAAGGAACCTGCCTGTGCACCACGCACCGACCGTCCGCTCCGCCCTGAAGTCACCCCGCACCCTGCGCACCGAGACCCTCGCCGGCCTCGTCGTGGCGCTGGCGCTGATCCCCGAGGCGATCTCGTTCTCGATCATTGCCGGGGTCGACCCCCGGCTGGGACTCTTCGCCTCCTTCACGATGGCGGTGACGATCTCGGTCGTCGGCGGACGACCCGCGATGATCTCGGCTGCGACCGGCGCGATCGCGCTCGTGATCGCGCCGCTGGTCGCCGACTACGGGGTGGAGTACCTCATCGCGACCGTCGTGCTCGGCGGCGCGATGCAGATCGTGCTGGCGGTGCTCGGCGTCGCCAAGCTGATGCGGTTCGTGCCCCGCTCGGTGATGGTCGGCTTCGTCAACGCCCTCGCGATCCTCATCTTCGCCGCCCAGGTGCCGGAGATGATCGACGTGCCGTGGCTGGTCTACCCGATGATCGCGGCAGCCATCGGGATCATCGTGCTGCTCCCCCGCATCTCCAACGTGGTCCCCTCCCCGCTGGTCGCGATCGTCGTCCTCACCACCATCACGCTGACCTTCGCCGTCGCCGTCCCGAACGTCGGCGAGCGTGGCGCGCTGCCTGACAGCCTGCCGACCCTGGGTCTGCCCGACATCCCCTACAACTTCGAGACGCTGAAGATCATCGCCCCGTACGCCTTCGCGATGGCTCTCGTCGGTCTGATGGAGTCGCTGATGACGGCCAAGCTGGTCGACGACATCACCGACACCCCCTCCGACAAGACGCGTGAGTCGTGGGGCCAGGGCGTCGCCAACGTCGTCACCGGCTTCTTCGGCGGCATGGGCGGTTGCGCGATGATCGGCCAGACGATGATCAACGTGAAGGCCTCCGGCGCCCGCACGCGACTCTCCACCTTCCTCGCCGGTGTCTTCCTGCTCGTCCTCGTCGTCGGCCTCGGCGACCTCGTCTCGAAGATCCCGATGGCCGCCCTGGTCGCCGTGATGATCATGGTCGCCGTCGGCACCTTCGACTGGCACAGCATCCAGCCCTCCACGCTCAAGCGGATGCCGAAGTCGGAGACGATCGTCATGCTCGCCACCGTCGCGCTCACCGTCGCCACCGAGAACCTCGCCATCGGCGTCGGCGTCGGCGTGCTCACCGCGATGGTGCTCTTCGCCCGACGGGTCGCCCACTTCGCCCAGGTCGAGCGCGAGCTCGTCGAGACCGGCGAGGGCACGACCGCGGTCTACACCGTCACCGGTGAGCTGTTCTTCGCCTCCAGCAACGACCTCTACGAGCAGTTCGACTACGCCGACGACCCCGAGCGCGTCGTGGTCGACCTGACCCAGTCGCACGTCTGGGACGCCTCGACGGTCGCGGCGCTCGACGCGGTGACGACCAAGTACGCCGCCCGCGGCGTCACGGTCGACATCCAGGGCCTCAACACCGCCTCGCTCGCGATGCACACCCGGCTGAGCGGTCAGCTCTCCTCGGAGTGAGCCACTGACCATCAGGTCGGCAGGTGTACGCGCACGTCGACGTACGTCGAGGCGCGCTCGCCGACGCCGGTCAAGAAGGCCCCAGCGTCGGGGGTCTCCTGCGAGCGTTTCCGGGCGAAGGCGTGCAGGTCGTACCGACCGCCCGGCGCCCGGTGTCGGGGCGCCGGGCAGCCGGCCGACTCAGGAGTGCACGGACTCCCGCACCTCGGCCACGTCACCCCCGGCGGCGCGACGCGTGGCACGCACGCGCAGCACGACGGTGGCCACCACCGCGACCGTCAGGATGCTGTAGACCGCCGCAGCGAACGGACTCGTCACGAAGGCCGACGCATCCCCCTGGCTGATCGCCAGGGTGCGCGGATCTGCTCCTCCGAGATCGGACCCAGGATCAGTCCGATCACGGCGGGACCGACCGGGTAGCCGAAGCGCCGCATCAGGTAGCCGAGCACGCCCACGGCGAGCAGCACCCAGAGATCGGTGCGGACGCCGTTGAGGGCGTACCCGCCGAGCGCCGAGAACAGCAGGATCCCGGCGTACAGGTAGGGCCGGGGCACCTGCAAGAGCTTCACCCAGAGCCCCACCAGCGGCAGGTTGAGCAGGAGCAGCATGACGTTGCCGATGTAGAGGCTCGCGATCAGCGCCCACACGAGCGCGCCCTCGGTGGCGAAGAGCAACGGACCGGGCTGGATGCCATAGCTCTGGAAGGCCGCGATGAGCACCGCCGCCGTGGCCGAGGTCGGCAGCCCCAACGTCAGCAGCGGGACCAGCACCCCGGCGGCCGCTGCGTTGTTGGCCGCCTCGGGCCCGGCGACACCCTCGATCGCACCCTGGCCGAATTCCTCGGGGTTGTCGGAGAGCTTCTTCTCGGTCGCGTAGGAGAGGAATGTCGGGATCTCCGCACCACCCGCCGGCATCGCACCGATCGGGAAGCCGAGGGCCGTGCCTCGCAGCCACGGCTTCCACGAGCGACGGAAGTCCTCGCGCGTCATCCAGCCCTTGCTGACCGGGATGATGTCGAGCGGTCCCCGCCGCAGTCGCGAGGCCACCCAGAGCGCCTCGCCCACGGCGAAGACCCCGACCGCGAAGGTCACCACGTCGATCCCATCAGCCAGCACCGGCAGGCCGCCGGTGAAGCGCTGCTGCCCGGTGAGGCTCTCGGTCCCGATCAGCCCGACGAACAAACCGATGCCGAGCGCGGCGACACCTCGCGAGACCGAGGTGCCCAGCAGCGCCGAGACCGTGAGCAGGGCGACCACCGTCAGGGCCACGTAGTCCGGCGGCCCGATCTGCACCGCCAGGTCCGCGAGCGTCGGCGCCGCAATCGTGAGCCCGATCGTGGCGATCGTGCCGGCCACGAACGAGCCGATGGCGGCTGTCGCCAGGGCCGCCGCACCCCGACCGCTCAGGGCCATCTTGTTGCCCTCCAGCGCGGTCACGATCGACGACGACTCCCCCGGGGTGTTGAGGAGGATCGAGGTCGTCGAGCCGCCGTACATCCCGCCGTAGTAGATGCCGGCGAACATGATGAAGGCCCCGACGGGCTCGACCGTGTAGGTCAGTGGCAGCAGCAGCGCCACCGTCATCGCGGGACCGATCCCGGGCAGCACTCCGACCGCGGTGCCGAGAGTCACCCCGATCAGGGCGTAGAGGAGGTACATCGGCTGCAGCGCGGTGGCGAAGCCCTCCATCAGCGAAGCGAAGTCACCCATCGAGGAAGAGCACCCCCTCGAAGAGTCCGGCCGGCAGCGTGACGCCGAGCGCGGTGACGAACAGGGCCTGGACGGCGAATCCGAGCACCAGCCCGATCGCGACCGAGCGCACCGGACGGGCCCCCAGGGACCAGGCCACGGCCGCGAACAGCACGGCGCCGGCCAGGGCCCACCCGACGACGTCGACGATCGCGACGTGGACGACGAGGGCGAGCACGATCCGACTCATCGCCACCCAGTCGGTGCTGGCCGTGGCGTCGACGTCCTCACCGCCCTCCTGCTCCCCGAGACGTCCCCGCAGGGCGTCCACCAGCACCGCCAGTCCGGCCGCCAGGAGGACGCACCCGACGATGTAGGGAAAGACCCTCGGCCCCACCACGTTCGAGCTGAGCGGCACCGTGATCTGTCGTGCACCCACCAGGGTCACGACGCCCAGGACGATCACCCCGACAGCGACGAGCGCGTCGGGGCCGACGCGCTGGTCCGCGTCGGGCGCAGTGGGAGCGGTCGTCATCGCTCAGCTCACCAGACCGAGGTCGCGCAGGACCGTCGT
>NZ_JAXMNS010000217.1:0-6265 GCF_034670285.1 Nocardioides sp.
CGCCACCTGACCCTGCCCCCAGCCCGTCGCCGAGTCGGCGCGTACACGCGCCGACTCGGCGGAAAACGGGTCAGGCGGCTGACACGGTGGTGACGATGCGGGCGCGGTCGGTCGGGTCCGCCCAGGCGCGGCGGACCCGCATCAGGCGCAGGCCCGACCAGGCCAGCATCGTGATGGCGAAGAGCACCGACAGCAGCCACCGGTCGGAGTAGGCCAGAGCCGCGAAGAACAGCCCGGTGACCGTCGTCGAGAAGGCGAGGCGCGCCGAGTAGCCCACCATCAGGGACGGCGGCGCCGGGGTGGCGCGGGCCGAGCGCAGGTCGACGGCGTACGGCCGCTGAGACGACCACCTCATCGACGCGCCCACCACCTGCAGCGTCACGACCAGCAGCGTCGCGGCGAGCGCGGTGAGCTCGGAGACCGACGGGACCCCGGCACGCAGTCCGGCGATGGCCACCGTTGCGAGCGAGGCGACCAGCAGGAACTCGGCCAGCACCAGCGCCCGGGAGTCGAACACGGTGCGTGGGTCGACGGGCAGGCTCTCGCGCCACAGGGCACCCCGCGAGTCGAGGCACCAGGCGTTGACGCCGTAGAGCAGTGCACCGCCCGAGGCGACGAGGCACGGCAGGATCGTCATCGTGCTCCACTGGAGTCCACCGAGGAGGGCGACGAGTCCGGGCCCCAGCGCCAGCACGACGACGCCGCGACGCATCGGGACCGCGCGCCAGACCGAGCCGCGGTCGATCCGAATCAGTGTGCCGAGGTCGGTCCTCGCGGAGGGACGCGCCTCGTAGTGACCGCTCTCGACCCGCAGCTCCTCGCGCGGGGTCCGGTGGCCGGCGATGTGGGCCGGCACGGCACCCACGACGACCAGGAGCACAGTGGCGCCGAGCAGGATCCCCGCCGCCGTCAGCCAGCCTGACCAGGACGGCGTGGCCATGGCGACCACGAGGTAGCGCGTGGGGATCTGGTCGAACACGGTGATGATCCGGTCGGTGAGCTGGAGCCCCAGCGCGGTGCCGAGGAGCACGACGGTGAGCAGCCTGATGCCGGCGATGCCGTGCGGCACCCGACGCACGCCCTCCAAAATCCAGGCGAGCACCTGCGCGAACGCCGTCCCGGCGGCCAGCCACAGCACCAGCAGCACCTGCGCCCGGATCACCTGCTCGTTCCCCACGGCGAAGGCCGTGAACCCCAGGAGCGCCCAGGCCTGGAGCATCCAGGCGATGTTGAGCGGCGCGAGCAGCAACGCCCCGAGGTGGTCGGTCGTGGCGCTGATCGGGTGGATCGACGCCGGGTCGCGGGCCAACAGCTCTCGGCCGCCACCCGAGGCCGCCGCCGACACGATGGCGAGCAGCACGAACGCGGCGAGGGCCGTCGGCAGCAGGATCAGGACGTCGGTGGCGCGTCCGGCCTCGCCGGCGTCGGGGTGCAGGGCGGGGATGTAGGCCACCGCTGCGGTGAGGACGAGGAGGCACGCGGCGCCCGCGCCGGTGACCACGGGATGGCGCAGCGTGCCGACCCGGAACCGCACCAGGTGCACCAGGTCGACCGTCGCGCGTACGGCGTCCGCCAGCACGCCCGGTCGCGCCCTCCGAGGCACTGAAGGCTCCGGCGCGGCGTCAGTCGAGGAGGCCGCGGTAGGCACGAGCACCCTCTTCGCCGAGCATCTCGTGGGCAGCCATCGTGGCCACGCGCGCGCCGCCGCGCAGCACGCTCACGGTGCTGCACGCCTCGACCGCGAGCTCGCGCAGGTGAGTCGAGACCAGCACGCACGCCCCGCGGGCCCGGGCGTCGTTGATGACCTCGAGGGTCGCCTCGACGCCGATCGGATCGACACCGTCGAACGGTTCGTCGAGCAGCAGCACGTCGGGCTCGTGCAGCGCGGCGAGCACGACGCTGAGCCGCCGACCCATGCCGTGCGAGAAGCCGGCCGTCACCCGGTGCGCGACGTCGCCGAGCTCGAAGCGCTCGAGCAGGTCGCGGGCGCGGTCCTCCCAGTCGGGCAGCCGGCGCAGCCGTGCGGCGAGCTGGAGGTGCTCCCACGGGGTCGCGCGGGGCACCAGCCCGCCGACGTCCGGGCAGTAGCCGACGGCGCGCTTGACCATCAGCGGCTCGTGCTGGACGTCGTACCCGGCGACGAGCACGGTGCCCGCGGTGGCCGGGACCACCGCGGCGAGCACCCGCATCGTCGTCGACTTGCCGGCGCCGTTGCGGCCGAGCAGCGCGGTCGACTGCCCCGCGTGAGCCACGAGGTCGACCCCGCACACGGCCTCGACCTCGCCGAAGCGCACGTGCAGCCCGCGCACGTCGACGACCGGCGCGGCCACGTGCACCGGGGGGTTCTCGCTCATGGCCCCATCCTTGCCCCCCGGCCCCAATCGGGCACGCCGTACGCCGAAACTGCCCCGGTCAGACGTTCTGCGGGAACCCCAGGTTGATGCCACCGTGACTTGGGTCGGGCCACCGGCTCGTGATCGCCTTCTCGCGGGTGAAGAAGTCGACACCCTGCGGTCCGTAGGCCTTGGCGTCACCGAACAACGAGGCCTTCCAGCCGCCAAAGGAGTGGTAGGCGACCGGCACCGGGATCGGCACGTTGATGCCGACCATCCCGACCTCGACCTCGCGCTGGAAGCGTCGAGCGGCGCCGCCGTCGTTGGTGAAGATCGCGGTGCCGTTGCCGTAGGGGCTGTTGTTGATCAGCGCCAGGCCCTCGTCGTACGACGCCACGCGCACGATCGACAGCACGGGCCCGAAGATCTCGTCGGTGTAGACGGTCGAGGTGGTGGGCACCTTGTCGACCAGCGAGGGTCCGAGCCAGAACCCCTCGGCGGCACCGTCGGGCGTGACCCCGCGTCCGTCGACGACGACCTCGGCGCCGTCGGTGCTCGCCACGTCGAGGTAGCCCGCGACCTTGTCGCGGTGCTCGGCGGTGATCAGCGGCCCCATGTCGGCGCTGCCCCGCCCGTCGCCGGTGACGAGCCCGCCCATCCGAGAGCGCACCCGCTCGACGACCTCGTCGGCGATCGAGTCGATGGCGAGCACGACCGAGACGGCCATGCAGCGCTCGCCGGCCGAGCCGAAGCCGGCGTTGACGGCGGCGTCGGCGACCAGGTCGAGGTCGGCGTCGGGGAGCACGAGCATGTGGTTCTTGGCCCCGCCGAGCGCCTGCACGCGCTTTCCGTGGGCGGTTCCGGTCTCGTAGACGTAGCGCGCGATCGGGGTCGAGCCGACGAACGAGATCGAGGCGACGTCGGGGTGCACCAGCAGGGCGTCGACGGCCTCCTTGTCGCCGTGCACGACGTTGAAGACGCCGTCCGGCAGCCCGGCCTCCTGGAACAGCGCCGCCATCCAGTTGGCCACGCTCGGGTCCTTCTCGCTCGGCTTGAGCACGACGGTGTTGCCGGTGGCGATGGCGATCGGGAAGAACCACATCGGCACCATGGCCGGGAAGTTGAAGGGGCTGATGATCCCGACGACCCCGAGCGGCTGCTTGAGGGAGTAGACGTCGACGTCGGTCGAGACGTTCTCGGAGTAGGAGCCCTTCGTCAGGTGCGGCATGCCGCAGGCGAACTCGACGACCTCGAGTCCGCGGGCCACCTCGCCGGCGGCGTCGGAGAGCACCTTGCCGTGCTCGGAGGTGAGGATCGCGGCGAGCTCTCCCTTGCGGGCGTTGACCAGCTCGCGGAAGGCGAACATCACCTGCTGGCGCTTCGCGGTGGAGGAGCTCCCCCAGCCCTGAGCACCGGTGAAGGCGGCGCGGGCGGTCGCGACCGCGGTGTCGACGTCCGCGGTCGAGGCGAGGCGCACGTGCTTGGTCTGGACGCCCAGCGCGGGGTCGTAGACCGGCGCGGTGCGCTCGGAGGCGCCGGTGGCGAGCGCGCCGGCGATCCAGTGGTCGAGGACAGGAAGGTCGCTGGTGGTGCTGCTTGTGGTGGCGGTGGCGGTCATGGGGTCAGAGCTCCTCGTCGAGCAGGGTCAGGACGTCGTCGTAGATGGACAGGGCCTGCGCCACCTCGTCGTCGGTGACGACACACGGAGGCACGGCGTGGATGCGGTTGTCGGCAGCGAAGGGCAGGAGACCGCGCGCGAGCATCTCCTTCTTGGCGCGGCCGATCACCGCTGCCCCGACCGGCGCGCGGGTGGCCGGATCGGCGACCAGCTCGATCGCCCAGAAGACACCGGTGCCCCGCACCTCCCCGACGATCGGGTGCTTGTCGGCGAGCTCACGCAGCCCCGGCCCGAGGACGTCGGCGCCGATGCGCTTGGCGTTGGCGACGATGCCCTCGCTCTCCATGGCGTCGAGCGCGGCGACGATGGAGGCTGCGGCCAGCGGGTGCCCGGAGTAGGTGAGCCCGCCGGGAAACACGGTCTTGTCGAAGTCGGCAGCGATCTCGTCGGAGATCACCACGCCCCCGACCGGCACGTAGCCGGAGTTGACGCCCTTGGCGAAGGCGATCAGGTCGGGCTTCACCCCACCCCGGTCGGTGTCGACGCCGTCGAAGGCGAACCACTCGCCGGTGCGGCCGAACCCGGCCATGACCTCGTCGAGGATCAGCACGATGCCGTGGACGTCGCAGAGCGCACGGACGCCGGCGAGGTAGCCCGGCGGCGGCATCAGCACACCGGCGGTGCCGGGGATCGTCTCGAGCAGCACCGCCGCGATGCCGTTGGGCCCCTCGCACTCGATCACCCGACGCAGGTGCGTCAGCGCCCGCTCGGACTCCTCCTCCGGCGTGGTCGCCCAGAACTCCGAGCGGTAGAGGTAGGGACCGAAGGCGTGCACGTGGCCGCGGGCGAACTCGTTGGGCACTCGGCGCCAGTCACCGGTCGCGACGATCGCCGAGCCGGTGTTGCCGTGATAGCTGCGGTAGCGCGAGATCACCTTGTCGCGCCCGGTGTGCAGGCGCGCCATCCGGATGGCGTTCTCGATCGCGTCGGCACCGCCGTTGGTGAAGAAGACCTTGTTCATCCCGTCCGGCGCCCGGTCGGTGATCCGCTTGGCGGCCTCGCCGCGAGCGAGGTGGGCGGTCGGGGGCGAGATCGTCGTGAGCAGCGCTGCCTGCTCCTGGATGGCAGCCACGACGGCTGGGTGCTGGTGGCCGATGTTGACGTTGACGAGCTGGCTGGAGAAGTCGAGGTAGCGGGTGCCCGCGTGGTCCCAGACGTGGCAGCCGAGGCCACTCTCGATCACCATCGGGTCCAGCGCCCCCTGGGCCGACCAGGAGTGGAAGACGTGGGCCCGATCGAGCGCGTAGGCCCTCGCGTCGGGCGAGGTGGGGTCGTGCGCGGGCGCCGTCGTCATCGTCGGTCTCCTTCGTCCTTGGTGGGGTGTGTGTGCTGGAGGTCCGATGCCGAGTCGGCGCGAGTACGCGCCGACTCGGCGTCAGACCGGCGTGCTAGTTGCCGCCCTCGACCAGGACGACGTCGGTCGGGGTGTAGCCCGAACCGACGGTGTCGACCTCGTCGCCGAGCTCGCTGATCGCCTGCTCGATGTAGCTGTTGTCGTACGCCGTCGCGGGCGGCGCGGCGGTGATGAGGTTCTGGCCCTGCTCGTTGACAGCGGCCAGCGCGCCCTCGACGGTCTGGTCCCAGGCCGCCTGGTCGATCACGCCGATGCCGTTGTCGGAGGGCCAGATGAGCTTGTTGGTCTCGTTGGCCATCCACAGCTCGTGACTCGGGCCCCAGCTGGAGCCGGCCGCGACCGTGATCTCGGCAGCGCTCTCGACGTTGTCGCGTGCGTAGGCCCAGCCCTTGATGACGGCCTTGAGGAACGCGACCGTGGTCTCGGCGTACTCCTCGTCGGACTCGAGGCGCTCGGTGTCGGCCCAGATGGCGTCCTGCAGCATCCCGCCGGCCGTGTCGGCGTACGAGATCACGTTGAAGTCGTCCGGCTGGTAGAGCTCACCGGTGTCGGGGTTCGGCGTCTCGAGGACCTGGGCGAACTCGTTGTAGGTCATCGCCTGGGCCGCGTCGATGTCGCCCTGGAGGAAGGCGTTCATGTTGAAGTCCTGGGTGACGATGTCGACCGAGGTCGCGTCGAGGCCCTCGGCAGCCATCGCCGCGAAGATCTCCCACTCGTTGCCGAACCCCCACGAGCCGATCTTCTTGCCCTCGAAGTCGGCGACCGACTCGATGCCGGAGTCGGCCATCGAGACCTGGAGAGTGCCGGAGCGCTGGAAGATCTGGGCGATGTTGGTCAGGTTGGCGCCCTGCTCGATCGAGCCGAGCACCTTGGGCACCCACGCGATGGCGTAGTCGGCAT
>NZ_JAXMNS010000218.1:0-6228 GCF_034670285.1 Nocardioides sp.
TCCCGGGCGTCGGTGTGAGCGAGGCCGACCGCGTGGCCGATCTCGTGCACCATGATCTGGCCCCAGGCGACGAGGCCCTTGGCGGCGTACGACTCCGTGAGCGGCTCGGTGCTGTCGAGTGCGACGGCCCCTTGAGCGATCTCGAGCCGGTCGGATGACGGACCGATCGCCTTGGTCTGCGCGAAGCCGGCCGTGCCCCCGGCCAGCTCGGGGACCTCGCGCGGGGTCGCCCAGCCGATGACCAGGTCGGCCTCGCCGGCGTGGTCCTCGCTGATCGGCACCGTCGAGGTCGTGCCGCGATAGGTGAAGGCCAGCCCGGTCGCCCGGGTGACCTCCGTGAGCGAACGCTTGACCACCTTCAGTGACCCGCCGAACCCCTGGCCCGCGCGGAAGCGCCACTCGATCGGCGCGCACGGGTTCCAGCGGTAGCTCTCCCCCGCCAGCGTGTAGCTGCCGCGGTCGCCGATCGGTCGGTACGACGGCTTGACCCGCACGGTGCGCGTGCGGCTGGTGCCGGCGGGCCGATCACCCGCGGCCGGGGCGAGCACGCGAAGGGTGTGCGTGCGGTACCAGGTCGTCGGCAGTCGCAGGCGGTAGCGACCTCGCTTGTCGGTGCGTCCCGACGCGAGGCCACGCCAGACGCCGTCCACCTTCGTCTCGAGCCTCACCGCACGCTTCTTCCCCGCCGCGACCCTGCCGGTGACGAGCACCTTCCGGCCCGCCTTGGCGACCGACGTCGACGTCTTGATGGAGACCTTCGTGCCGGCACGCGCGCTCGGCCCGGAGGCGTCGACGAGATCACCGAGGGCCGGGGCCCACGACCCACCGGCGAGCACGAGGCACAGCACCAGCAGCACGGGAAAGGTGGAGCGACGGACGGTACGACGGTCGGCAGGACGGTCGGCAGGACGGGGGGAGCTCACCGTCTCAGGGTAGGGGCGCGTCGGGTGCCCGTCCCACCCTTCAGCATGTGGAGGATCGGTTCACCGCCCCCTAAGATCGAGGCTGCAGAGGGTTGAGCGCGCAGTGGTGGGTTGGCGCGTCGGTTTCCGACGTACCCCCGAAAGGCCCCTCTCGTGACCTTGTCCCAGGCAAGTCCCCCAGAGCAGACCGCTGTCTCGACAGCTCCGCTCTCCCCTCTCGGCAGCTATCGCCGGCTGCTCGAGCTCGCAGGACCCGGCTTCGTGCTGGTGGCGTTCCTCGGCCGACTCCCCCTCGCGATGAGCCAGCTCGGCACCCTGGTGCTGGTCTCCACCGCGACCGGCAGCTACGGCCTCGGCGGTCTCACCGCCGGCGCGCTCGCCGTCGCGAACGCGATCGGCTCCCCGATCGCGGGCGCCCTGGCCGACCGGATCGGCCAGCGTCCGGTGGTGCTCGTGCAGTCGATCGCCGGTGCCGTCGGGCTGAGCGCCCTGGTGCTCTCGGTGAACGCCGGGCTGAGCTCGCAGCTGGTCGTGGCCGTCGCCGCGACCACCGGCTTCGTGCTGCCGCAGGTCGGCTCGCTGGCGCGGGTTCGCTGGCGCCCGCTGACCGACCGCGCCGGCGAGACCGGACCGCAGCAGCGGAGCCTGGTCGACGCCGCCTTCTCCTACGAGGGCGCCGCCGACGAGGCGTCGTTCGCCATCGGCCCGGCCCTGGTCGGCGTTGCCGCCGTGGCCGTCTCCCCCGGTGGCGCGCTCTTCCTGGCGGCCGGGCTGCTGGCCGTCTTCGGTACGGCGTTCGCACTCGACCCCGCCGCGCGCCTGGCCCACCTGGCGTCCCTCGGACGCACCGTCGTCGACGACGGACGCCTCCTCACGATCACCTTCGTCGTCCTCGCCCTCGGCCAGCTCTCGATCGGCATGCTCTTCGGCGGCACCCAGACCGGCGCGACCGTGCTCGCCACCGAGGCCGGCCAGCCCGGCGTCGCGGGTCTCGTGCACGCCACCCTCGGCGTCGGCAGCGCCGTCGCCGGCATCGCGACCGCCTACCTGCCGGCCCGCATCGGCCACGAGCGCCGCGCTCTGGTCGCTGCGATCGCGCTGGTCGTCCTGTCGCTGCCGCTGCTGCTCGTCGGCGGCCTGGTGGGCGTGACCTTCGTGGTGCTGGTGCTCGGCCTCGCCGTGGCGCCGTACATGATCGCGATCTTCACCATGGCCGAGCGCGTCGTGCCCGCCCACCGGGTCGGTACGGCGATGACGCTGCTCGCCGCGTCCACCGGCATCGGCTACGCACTCGGCTCGAGCATCGCCGGCCGCCTCGGCGACGCCAGCGGCTCGACCGCCGCGTTCCTCGTCACGATCGGTGCCTCGGTGCTGGCCCTGACGCTCATGACGACCCAGCAGCGACGTCTGCACCGCGCGGTCACCCCCGCCCACGCCGGCTGAGGCTCGCCCTACCGTCGCGCGTCCGGCGGGTGCATGATCAGCGGGTGCTCATCCGCGAGGCAGGGCCTGACGACCACGCGTCCATGATCGCGCTCTGCACCGCCCGCAACCCGCACCAGACGAGCGCCGAGGCGGGCTGGATGCTCGAGGTCCCCGAGACGTGGCCCGACCTCGTGGCTCTCGTCGCGTGCTCCGACGACGTCCTCCTCGGTCACGTCGTGATGGCCTCCGGCACCTTCATGGCCACCGGCCGCACCGTCGTCGCGGTCAGCGTCGCCGCCGCCTATGAAGGCACCGGTGTCGGCCGAGACCTCTGGACGGCGCTCGCGCCGCGGATCCCCGCGTCGACCACCCAGCTGCGCACGGCGGTGTACGACGACGAACCGCGCGCCCTCGCCGTCGCGCAGCACTGGGGCTTCGAGGTCGAGGAGCTGTCGATCACCAGTGCGATGCTCCTCGACCCGACGACCCCTGCTCCCTCGCCGCCACCGGACGTGACCCTCGACAGCTCGACCGACTTCGCCTACCCCGACCGGGCTGCGGTCGAGGCGATGCTCCTCTCGAGCCGCACGAGCCCCGAGGCCCTCGCCGGAGCGGTGCTCGACCTCGACCGGCTTCAGGCCACCATGCAGGGCTCCGAGCCGGTGCAGGTGGTGGCCCGCGTCGACGGCGTACCGGCGGCGATCGTCAGCGGCTCGATCTACGAGGGCCAGCTCAGCGTCATGTACACCGGCGTCGACCCGCGCTTCCGCGGCCGCGGGCTCGCGCTGCTGGTCAAGCAGCAGGCGCACCACGACGCCGTACGCCTCGGCGCCACGAGCAGCTCGACGACCAACGAGGTCGGCAACGCCGGCATCCGAGGCATCAACACCCGCATGGGCTACGAAGCACAGCACGGCGCCTACCGGTTGCGCTTCAACCGGTAGGTGCCGTGGGTGCTGGATCAGACGGGCTCGATCAGACGGGACCGCTCAGGCGGCGGCAGCCTTCTTGCGACGTGCGGTCTGCTCGAGGCGGGCCTGCGCTGCGCGGCGGACCTTCTTGCCCTTGGTCGACATCGCCCAGAGCAGCTTGGCCTGCTGCGGGGCGTTCTTGACCGTGGTGGTGGCCAGGAAGCCGTTGGGCAGCGAGAGCCGCACGACCTTGTGCCAGGCCGAGTAGACCTGCTTCGGCAGCGAGCCCTCGACGTAGGTGAGGCCGTAGGTCTCGAAGACCTGCTTCACCTGGGGGGCGATCTCGGCGTACCGGCTGCTCGGCAGGTCGGGGTAGAGGTGGTGCTCGATCTGGTGGCTCAGGTTGCCGGTCATCAGGTGCATGGCCTTGGAGCCGGTGATGTTGGCGGAGCCGAGCATCTGGCGCAGGTACCAGTCGCCGCGCGACTCGTTCTCCGGGATCGACTTCTTCTCGAAGGTCTCGACGCCCTCGGGGAAGTGACCGCACATGATCACCGAGTGGGTCCACAGGTTGCGGACCAGGTTGGCGGTGAAGTTGGCCGCCAGGGTCGGCACCAGCGAGCCGGTCGGCAGCGCGAGCAGCGGGTTGACGACGTAGTCCTTGGTCGCCTGCTTGCGGATCTTGGCCTTGGTGTTGCGCAGGTTCTGCTTGAAGGCCTCGCTGCGCTTCTCCTTCGGGATCGACAGGTTCTTGCCGAGCTCGAGGTCGTAGGCCGCGATGCCGTACTCGAAGAAGCAGGCGTTGATGAAGTTCCACAGCGGCTGGCCGAGGTGGAAGGGCGACCAGCGCTGGTCCTCGTCGACGCGCATGATGCCGTAGCCGAGGTCGTTGTCCTTGCCGACGATGTTCGTGTAGGCGTGGTGCACCTCGTTGTGCGAGTGCTTCCAGGCGTCCGACGGCGTGGCGTTGTCCCACTCCCAGGTCGTCGAGTGGATCTTCGGGTCACGCATCCAGTCCCACTGGCCGTGCATGACGTTGTGCCCGATCTCCATGTTCTCGAGGATCTTGGCGATGCTCAGGCCGACCGTGCCGAGCACCCAGGCCGGAGGCAGGATGCTGACGAGCAGCACCGCACGCGAGCCGAGCTCGAGCTTGCGCTGCACGTCGACGACCTTGCGGATGTAGGCCGCGTCCTTCTCGCCACGGGCATCGAGGATGCTCTGACGGATGGCGTCGAGGTCGCGGCCGAGCTGCTCGATGTTCTCGGGCGTCAGGTGGCTGGTGGGGTTGACGTCCTGCTTGGTGATGACAGTCATGGAGTGCCTTTCGTCGGTACGACGGGGGTGCGGGGGAAGGTCAGTGGGAGACGGTGCAGTCGCCGGCGGCGGCGCTCACGCACGTCTGGATCAGGACGCCCTCGGGGCCGGTCTCGCCGGGCACCGCGCGGGTGATCGCGCCGTTGCGCAGGTCGCGCACAGCGCCTTCCTGGAGCGGCAGCACGCAGCCGAAGCAGACGCCGATGCGGCAGCCGCTCGGCATCAGCACGCCGGCGGCCTCGCCGGCGTCGAGCAGCGGGGTGTCGCCGTCGGCCTCGACGGTGACGCCGGAGGTGAATTTGAGCGTGCCACCCTCGCCGGTCTCGCCGAGGACGACGGGGCGGAAGCGCTCGGTGGTCAGCTCGAGGCCGCGGTCGGTGTGGAAGGCCTCGAGGGCGTCGAGCAGACCGGCCGGGCCACAGGCGTAGGCGAGGCGCTCGTCGAGGTCGGGCACCAGCGCGGCCAGCCCGTGCTCGGGGTGGGCGACGTCCAGGAGACCGTCGCGGTCGTCGTACCGCTCGATGAGGGTGAGGTGACCGTCGGCGGCGTGGGCGCGCAGCTCGTCGCGGAAGATCGCGCTCGACTCGTCGGTGTTGACGTGCACGAGGGTGATGTCGACTGCCGGGGCCGTGGCGCGGGAGTAGAGGTTGCGCAGCATCCCGATCACCGGCGTGATGCCGGAGCCGGCCGTGACCAGCAGCAGCTTGGCCGGCAGCGGGTCGGGCAGCACGAACTCGCCCTGCGCCTGGGCCAGCTGGAGCATCTGCCCGGCACGAGCGCGGCGCACGAGGTGGTTGGAGACGACGCCGCCGGGGATCGCCTTGACGGTGATCGACAGGCAGCCGTCTCGGCGCGGGCCGTGGGTCAGCGAGTAGGTGCGCCAGAGCCGTACGCCGTCGACCTCGGCACCGACGCGGACGTACTGTCCGGGCACGTGGCCGGCCCAGTCCTTGGCGGGCTTGATGACGATCGTGGCGGAGTCGGCGGTCTCGGCGCGCACCTCGACGATGCGCCCACGCAGGGGGGCACCGGAGCGCAGCGGGTGGAAGACGTCGAGGACGTCGTCGAGGTCGAGGGGGGTGACGGCGGCGTCGGCGAGCTTGCGCAGGCGGTCCCGCAGGGGCACGCGAGCCGCGGTGGGGGCCGGGCCGAAGAGTGCGGTGGTGGTCATGTCATTCAGTGTGCTGGACTCAGGAGATAAACTCCTGACCTGACGATGTGAATGCATCGACACTCTTTGTTCGCAGGAGACAATAATGCCGTTGGAATCGTTCTCCCAGATGCCTCTCGCCCTGCCTCCGCGAGCGGTCGCCGACATCCGGGCCGCCCTGCCGGGCATCGCCGAGGACGTCGTGTCGGTGATCATCGAGGAGGTCCCGAGCTATGCCGACGCCTTCGCCGGCCCGATGGGCGAGACCATCCGGGGAGCCGTGCAGGTCGCCCTCGGCTCCTTCCTGTCCCTGGCCGGCAGCACCGAGGGCGCCGACCCCCGCACGCCGGCCGCTCCCGCCGCCGAGGGCGCCTACCAGCTGGGTCGCGGCGAGGCCCGCAACGGGCGCTCGACCGACGCTCTCCTCTCGGCCTACCGGATCGGGGCACGCGTGTCGTGGCGGGCGATGTCGGCTCGCGGCGTGCACGCCAGACTGGACGCC
>NZ_JAXMNS010000219.1:0-6213 GCF_034670285.1 Nocardioides sp.
GGTCGCGGACGACGGCGCCCGGGGCGTCGGCGCCCGCGACTCCCGCCGTCGGGACGAACAGCACGAGGGTCGTGAGGCCCCCGAGCGCGGGAGGGACGGTGCGGCGTACGGAGGTGGTCATGGGCTCTCCCGAGAGTCGGCTGCGGCGGAGGGTCCGACGCAGCCGCGACGCTAGGGCCGCAGTGACCGCACCCGCCGCCCGTGGTCAGGTCGCTGTGGACGACCACGGCCCCGGGCGCGCCGGTGGAGAACACGTGGCGCTCAGCGCGCCAGGGTGACCGTGATCGTGGAGTTGGTGCAGCCCGAGGCCAACGAGCTCATCGCCGACTCGGATCTGGGCGGATGGGGAAGAAATCTCGGCCAACGAGCTAATCGCCGACTTCTCGGCCGAGTCGATCGCCAGGCGCCACCGGTGCTTGACCGCGACCCATTCGCGCAGGTAGCGGCACTGCGCGTTCGCGGGAAGCCACTCGGCCACGTCGCGATCACCTTTCGAGCGGTTGACCGAAGCGGTGACCGCCACCAGGGAGCGGGTGTCGGCGAGATCGTTGGCGAACGACTCCCGCTCGGCAGCGCTCCACGTGCGCGCGCCGGAGTCCCAGGCCTCGGCCAGCGGCACCATGTGGTCGATGTCGAGCGCGGAGGCGGAGTACTGCGAGACCGCGTCGTAGTAGGAGTACCAGCGCCCGCCGCTCAGCGCGCAGCCCGAGCCGACCGTGACCGGGTCGTCGGCCTCCGAGATCAGCACTTCGTTGCGGGTCGAGCAGCCGTCGCCGTCGGCGTCCACCCAGTGCTTGAACAACGCCCGGTCGTAGCCGGTGCGTACCTCGCTCGAGACGACCAGGTCGGCGATCGCGGTCTGCAGGGGTGCGGAGTAGCCCGCGGCATGGGCCGGCGAGCCGACGCTCACCAGGCCGGTTGCGAGCGCGACGGTGAGGGCGAGAAGGGCGAGAAGTCGCTGTGGGAGGGACGAGACGGGCACGGGGGCTCCTGCGATCAGGTGGGGGGTCGCCTGAGCCTGGGGCCGGACCCCGCCCGAGCACAAGAGTCCTGGAGATGACGGGAGGGAGAACCTTCGGCCGCCGGACCCCGGCACCCGTGTCGCCTTGTGAACGCCGTCACCACACGCAAGGATCACGACAACGAAAGGTGTCTGTCTTGGCCACTCCGATCGATCCGACGTCCGCCGCGTTCCTCCTCACCGAGAACCGCAACATGCCGATGCACGTCGGTGGTCTCCAGCTCTTCAAGAAGCCGGAGGGAGCGGGGCGCAACTACGTGCGCGAGATGTTCGAGCAGATGCGCGACGCCAACGAGGTCTCACCGCTGTTCCTCAAGCACCCCCACCGCTCGGTCCGCACGGGCGCGCAGCTGGTCTGGAAGCCCGACGAGCAGTTCGACATCGACCACCACCTGCGCCACAGCGCGCTGCCCAAGCCGGGGCGCGTGCGTGAGCTGCTCGAGCTCAGCTCGCGCCTGCACAGCACGCGGATGGCGTGGGAGCGACCCCTCTGGGAGGCCCACGTCATCGAGGGCCTGCGCGACGGACGGGTGGCGCTCTACACCAAGATCCACCACTCCCTGGTCGACGGCATCTCGGCCATGCGCCTGATGGCGAGCACCCTGAGCACCGACCCCGAGCAGCGCGACATGCCGCCGCCCTGGGCCTACCGGGCCTCGTCGCGCAAGCCCGCGCCCTCCCAGACCAACCTGTCGGAGCTGCCGATGACGGCGCTGCGCAGCGCGCTGGGGCTGACCGCAGAGGCAGCGGGGATGCCCGCCGCGCTGGTCAAGACACTGACCAAGAGCGTGCGCAACGAGACCTCAGCGCTCTCGCTGCACGCCCCGCACACCATCCTCAACCAGCCCATCACGGGCTCGCGCCGCTTCGCCGCTCAGGACTGGCCCGTCGAGCGGCTGCGCCTGATCGGCAAGGCCACCGGCACGACGATCAACGACGTGGTCCTCGCGATGTGCGCCGGGGCGATGCGCACCTACCTGCTCGAGCTCGACGCGCTGCCGGAGGCTCCGCTGGTCGCGATGGTGCCGGTCGGTCTCAACGCCAAGCAGTCCCACATCGCCTCGGCCGAGGGCGGCAACGCCGTGGGCGCGGTGATGGTGCGCCTGGCCACCGATCTCGCCGACCCCGCACGCCGCCTCAGCGCGATCCACCGCTCGATGAAGGACGGCAAGGAGTCGTTGTCGTCGATGACACCGACGCAGATCCTCGCGATGAGCGCCATCGGGCAGGCCCCGGCGATCCTGACGCCGATGCTGCGGATGAGCGGCATCGTGCGGCCGCCGTACAACCTGATCATCAGCAACGTGCCCGGTCCCCGCTCGACCCACTTCTGGAACGGCGCCCAGCTGGTCGGCCACTACCCCCTGTCGATCCCGATCAACGGCATGGCGCTCAACATCACGTGCACGTCCTACGACGGCAAGATGGGCTTCGGTCTCACCGGGTGCCGACGCACGGTGCCGCACCTGCAGCGGCTGCTGACTCACCTGGACGACGAGGTGAAGGCGCTCGAGAAGGCAGCGGGGATCTGACGCCACGCGCGCGGACGGCTGACCCGGCACTCGCGACGACGGCGAGGGCCCCGACCAGCGTGGCCGCAGTGAGCTGCTCCCCGAGCAGCAGCGCGGCCCAGCCCAGACTGAGCACGGGCTGCACGAGCTGCACCTGGCTGACCTGCGCGATGGGCCCGGTCGCGAGGCCGCGGTACCACGCGAAGAAGCCGAGGTACATGCTCACGACGCCGAGGTAGACGAATGACGTCCACTCCGCGAGGGACGCCGTGGGCGTCTCCTGCGCAACCGCGAGCGCGGCGAGCCCGATCATGACGGGTAGGGCGAGCACCAGCGCCCACGACACGGTCTGCCAGGAACCGAGCTCTCGGGAGAGCAGTCCCCCCTCGGCGTAGGCGACCGCCGCAGCGATCACTGCGCCGAGGAGCAGGAGGTCGGCCCGTGCGAAGCCGCCCAACCCACCGCCCTGCTGCGCCACGAAGCCGAGCGTCACCACGGTGCCCAGAGCGGCGAAGCACCAGAAGAGCCGTGGCGGACGCTCGCGTCCCCGCAGCACCGCGACCGTCGCCGTGGCGGCCGGGAGCAGCGCGATGACGACCGCCCCATGGGCAGCGTCCACGCTCGTCAGGGCGTACGAGGTGAGCAGCGGGAAACCGAGCACCACGCCGGCTGCGACGACGGCGAGCCGGGCCCACTGGCTACCGCGCGGGAGTCGCTGCCGAGTGAGGGTCAGCGCGAGTGCGGCCAGCAGCCCGGCGAGCACGGCGCGACCGGACCCGATGAACAACGGCGAGAGTCCACCCACGGCGATCCGCGTCAGCGGCACCGTCAAGGAGAAGGCGAGCACTCCGAGCAGGCCCCACCCGAGTCCCGCCGGGAGGGCGGACGGTCGCGGTAGCACCGGCGCGATCAGGACAGTAGCGCTACTGTTGTCACTCATGAACGACGATAGCAGCACTCGAATTGCAGCAGCACTCCGTGACTGGATCGCGGACGCCGCACCCGGCGCGCGGCTACCGTCGACCCGCACGCTCGTCGAGCACCACGGCGCGAGCCCCGTCACGGTGCAGCGGGCGCTCAAGCTGCTCACCACCCAAGGCCTCGTCGAGACCCGTCCCGGCGTCGGCACCTTCGTGCGCGCCGCCCGGACCACCCGTCCGGCCGACTACGGCTGGCAGACCGCCGCCCTCGGGCCGCGTCCCGCCGGCGCGGGGACGCTGTCGACGTCGCTGCGCACGGTCGCCAACGACGTCATCGCGCTGCACAGCGGCTACCCGGCACGCGACCTGCTGCCCGAGCGGCTCGTGCGCACCGCCCTGACCCGCGCCGCCCGCAGCGAAGCCGCCATCAACCGCTCCCCCGTGGCCGGGATGCCCGAGCTGCAGCAGTGGTTCGCCGACGAGCTCGGGAGCCAGTCGCCGACCGACGTCACGCCTCCGGCCGCGAGCGACGTGATCGTGCTACCGGGCAGTCAGAGCTGTCTCAGCGCCGTGTTCCGCGCCCTGGTGCTGCGTGGTCAGCCACTGTTGATGGAGTCGCC
Source organism: Nocardioides sp. (assembly GCF_034670285.1). Taxonomy (GTDB): domain Bacteria; phylum Actinomycetota; class Actinomycetes; order Propionibacteriales; family Nocardioidaceae; genus Nocardioides. The sequence goes on from NZ_JAXMNS010000219.1 coordinate 4,073, forward strand.
GACCTACTGGGGTGCGCTGCACGCGGCCACCCAGGCCGGGGTCGAGGTCGTCCCGATCCCCAGCGGTCCCCACGGGCCGGATCCCGAACAGCTCGACCGGGCCTTCGAGGAGACCGGCGCGCGGCTCTTCTACGCCCAGCCGACCTACGCCAACCCCACCGGCGCCCAGTGGACGCCCGGGCTCGCCCAGTCGGTGCTGGACGTCGTACGGCGGCACCGGGCGTTCGTCCTCGAGGACGACTGGGCGCACGACTTCGGGATCGACTCCGAGCCGCGCCCGCTCGCCGCCCACGACGACGCCGGGCACGTGATCTACTTGCGCTCGCTCACCAAGAGCGTCTCGCCGGCGATCCGCATCGCGGCCGTGATCGCCCGAGGACCCGCCCGTGAGCGGATCCTGACCGACATCGGCGCGAGCTCGATGTACGTCAGCGGCACCCTCCAGGCCGCCGCCCTCGACGTCGTCACCCAGCCGGGTTGGCTCCCCCACCAGCGACGCACGCGCGAGGCCCTGCGCGACCGGCGCGACCTGCTGCTTCGCTGCCTGCGCGAGCACACGCCGCAGGCGCACGTCGAGCACGTGCCGGCGGGCGGGCTCAACCTGTGGGCGCGGCTGCCCGACGGCACCGCGGTCGAGCCGCTCGCCGACCGCTGTCGCGCGGCCGGGTTGATGATCGCGCCGGGCACGGAATGGTTCCCTGCGGAGCCCTCGGGACCCTACGTGCGGCTCAACTTCTCCGGCCCGGATCCGTCGGGATTCGGTGCCGGCGCGCAGATCCTGGGGCGGATGCTCGACGCCTGAGGCCCGGTGAGGCCCGGCCCCGAGCGGATCCCGTCACCCCTCGCTGAGCCCACCGCCGTACGTCGCCGCCACGGCGCGCAGCCGCGCGCGGGTGATCTCGGCGACCGTGGCGTACCCGGCGTTGGCGGCGTTCGAGCCCGGTCGGGTCGGCTCGGCGGAATTGATGCTCAGGCAGGTGCGGGTGCCTGTGTCGGCGAGGTTCGCCAGCGCCACCGCGTGACCGGTGGTGCCGGAGCCGGCGAAGAAGTCGAGCACCCGGGCGTCGCTGGGCATCGTCGAGAGGATCCGGCGCACCAGACCGGTCGGCTTGGGCGACTCGAACAGCGGCCCCACCAGCGCCTTCACCTCGGCGACCGCGGTGTCGGTCGACCCGACCTCCTCGGTCAGCCAGATGGTGCGCAGCTTCTTGCGCCGGCCCGGCTCGAGCCAGTCCTTCTGGAAGATGTCGACCCGCTCCCCCGCGCGCGTGCGCACCCAGCGACACACGAGGTCACCGGGACGCGCGTCCACGAGCGGAGCGCTCCAGCGCCAGACCGCGGACGTCGCGTCACCGAAGACCGGCAGGATCGCCTGCCCACCGTCGAACGGCGTCGTCCGCACCTCCCCGGTCTCCGGGTCGCCGTGCAACGGGTAGTGCATCGTCGGTGCGGTGACGGGGTTGAACTTCTTGTTGGTGTTGCGCAGCGGCAGCCGTCGATAGGGGCGCGGCTCCCCCTCGTCGGTGTGCGGGAAGTCGCGCGGGTCGACGGCGTCCGGACTCGACGGGTCGAGCACGCACCTGGCGGCCGCGCGCGCGTAGACCAGGAGGTACTCGTGGTTGGTCGCGAACCCCTTGCCCAGCTGGCGTCCGCGCGAGTTGAGGTTGACCACGACCTGGGCGAGGAAGTTGTCCTCCCCGAAGATCTCATCCATCAGCAGGCGCAGGTGGGCGACCTCGTGGTCGTCGATGCTCACGAAGATCGCCCCCGTCGGTGCGAGCACGCGCCGGGCCTGCTCGAGACGGGGGCGCATCATCGCCGTCCACGCCGCGTGCCGACCCGCCGGACCGGCGCCGTTGCGAGGACCGCGCACCGAGTCGGCGTACACGAAGTCGTTGCCGGTGTTGTAGGGCGGATCGATGTAGATCAGGTCGTACGACGCCTCGGCGAGGTCGGCGAGCACATCGAGGTTGTCGCCCTCCACGAAGGCGTTCCAGACCGGCTCGTCGACGCCCGGACTGCTCCGACTGCTTTCGGCTCCCACCACCGCGCCATCATGGACGACATGGCCCTCGCCCGCGAACGTGAACGCACCATCACCGTGCTCTCGATCGTGGTGACCCTGATCGTCGTCGGCGGCT
>NZ_JAXMNS010000220.1:0-6176 GCF_034670285.1 Nocardioides sp.
GAGCGCAGCAACGAACGGACGCCGCCGGTTCCAGAGCCCGACGTCGAGGAGTCACCCGCCTGACCCGGATCCCACGATCATGGTCTGGGGCTGGAAGGCCACCCAGGCGAACCAGAACGTGTCGAGATGCTTGACCGCCCGCAGCTGCGAGCCCGCAAGTGGTCCGCTGACGGCGCGACCGAAGGCGTTCCAGGTCGAGCCCGTGTCGTCACGGACCGCGCCCCTGCCGTCGCGGCGGAAGGTGAGTGTGCGGTCGCGCAACCGGGCGTCGTACGTCGCCACGGTGCCGATCTCGGCGCCGTCGGCCAGGTCTGCGGTGTCCAGCGCACTGGTCTGGCCGGGCAGGTGCCAGACCGTGACCGGAGCTCCGGCGACCTCGACCTCCACCACTCCGCGCTCGGTCGCCTCGGCCCGGGTGACGGCGATCGCGTCGGCGTCCGAACCCAGGCCGATGACCCGGGTCTTCGGGCCGAGCCGCTCATCGGCCTCAGAGGGATCGCCGGGCAACGGGAACAGCGGCTCCGACCCGGGCTCGTCGTAGCCGGGGTAGGGGTTGCGGCCGTAGTCACGCTGGTGGCCGGTGTCGCGGTTGAGCACGAGGGCGTCGGGGTGGGCCTCGCGGAACTGGTCCCAGCCGACGGTGCCGAGCGGGATGCTCTCCAGGGTGAGGCCGGTGCGCACGCCCACCGACGCCACGCCGGTCAGCTGGGGCCACAGCGACTCCGTGGCCCGGTCGTACATCACGAGGTTGTCGGCGTAGAGAAAGCCCGACACCCCGAAGGTGGTCTCCTCGCTCTCGACCGTGCGCTCGAAGGCGACCCCGGAGTTGCACAGGGGGCAGTAGGTCACCGTGACCGGGACGTCGCCGACGGTGTCGTTGACGATCTCGTGCCAGGTCATGACCCGTAGCGGGTAGCCGCGCGTCTCGCCCCCGAGCGTCAGGCTGAGCAGGGGCTCGTCGTCCTCGAGCCAGTCGACCGTCCGTGCGGTGTCGAACCGGGGCTCGTCGATCGACGGGATCCCGTCCGGTGGCGGACCGCCGGTGAGGAGGTCGTCGAGGTCGATCAGGGGAGTCGGGAACGACTCGTCGGTCGGGTTGTCGAGCGCCGAGACCCCCTCGAGCTGGGCTGTCTCACGAGCCTCGGAGGGGGCGGGACCACTGCCGCAGCCCGACACGAGAAGGGCCAGGACCACTGCGGCAGTGCCGGCGGACAGGCGCACGCAGATCAGCCCGCGACGAGCGAGGAGACGGTCGAGACCAACGCATCCGGGTCGAGGAAGCCGGAGGCCTGCTGCTCCCCGGCGGCGTCGAGGACGACGTAGGTGCTCTGCGCCGTCACCTCGAAGTGACGCCACACCTCGCCGTCCGGGTCGGAGAGCAGGGTGACGTCGTCCGACACGGTGCCGGCGAACTCTGCGATGGCCTCGGGGTCGTCGAGGGCGCCGACGCCGACCACGGCGATGTCGTCGCCGAACTGCTCGGCCAGGTCGTCCACCCCCGAGATCTGGGCACGGCAGGTGGCGCACCACGGAGCCCAGAACCAGAACACCGTCGGTCGGCCCGCCACGCTGGCGCCGTCAAAGGCTTCGCCGGCGACCGTGGTCGCAGAGAACTCGAGGGACGCGGGGACGACGACCGGGGCGTCCTCGCCGGCCGAGGGTGCGCTCGAGGGCGCAGGCGCCGGGTCGGCTGCCACAGCCGCGGGGGACGCCGGGGCTGCCTGAGCTCCCTCGACCTCGGGCTCCGTCGAGCACGAGCTGAGCACGAGGGCCGACACGGCCGACAGGGCGACGGCCCCGCGCAGCCCGCGGCTCGGGGTCCTACGGGTCCGCCTCGGCTGCCTCATCCCTCCAACGTACTCCGCGCCTCCGCACCGCCGGGGTGACGAGGCGAGCGCTCGAGTCATCCCACCGGATGGTCTGCCGCCGGGTGCGGGCTAGTAGGAAGAGGGGGTGCCCCACGATCCTCTCGACAACTTCGTCCACGTGCGCGGAGCGCGCGAGCACAACCTCAAGAACGTCGACGTCGACGTGCCGCGCGACGCGATGGTCGTCTTCACGGGCGTGTCGGGCTCGGGCAAGTCGTCGCTGGCGTTCGGCACGCTCTACGCCGAGGCGCAGCGCCGCTACTTCGAGTCGGTGGCGCCGTACGCGCGTCGGCTGCTCCAGCAGGTCGGCGCCCCGCACGTGCAGGAGATCACCGGACTCCCGCCGGCGGTGGCGCTCCAGCAGCGACGGGGTGCTGCGAGCTCGCGCTCGACCGTCGGCACGCTCACCACCCTGTCCAATCTCGTGCGGATGCTCTACTCGCGCGCCGGCACCTACCCGGAGGGCGCGCCGCGACTCGAGGCCGAGGCCTTCTCACCCAACACCGCCGCCGGAGCCTGCCCGGAGTGCCACGGTCTCGGGGAGGTGCACGACGTGGCCGAGGACCTGCTCGTGCCCGACGTGACCCTCAGCATCCGCGAGGGGGCGATCGCCTCGTGGCCGGGGGCCTGGCAGGGCAAGAACCTGCTGCGGATCGTCAAGGCCGTGGGGATCGACGTCGAGAAGCCGTGGCGCGAGCTGAGTCGGAAGGACCGCGACTGGCTGCTCTACACCGACGAGCAGCCGCGCGTGCTCATCGACCGTCGCGGGGAGGCCGACGACACCACCGGTCGCGACTACCACGGCACCTTCTGGAGCGCCCGCAAGCACGTGCGGCACACGCTGGCCGACACCAAGAGCCAGATGATGCGCGACAAGGCGATGCGCTTCGTGCGCAGCGGCACCTGCCCGACGTGCGAGGGCACCGGGTTGCAGCCGGCCTCGCTGCAGGTGACCTTCAGCGGACTCACGATCGCCGAGGCCAACGCGCTCTCGTTCGTCGACCTGGTCGCGCTGCTGCGCCCGGTCGCCGAGCTCACCGAGGCCGGCGCCGCGACGTCGTCCGCCGACTCCGGCGAGGCCACCGAAGTGGCCGTGCGGTTGTGCGCCGACCTCGTGGCCCGGGTCGACGTGCTGCTCGACCTCGGCCTCGGCTACCTCGCCCTCGGGCGCACCTCCACGACGCTCTCGCCGGGGGAGGCGCAGCGGCTGCGGATCGCCACGCAGCTGCGCTCGGGGCTCTTCGGAGTCGTCTACGTGCTCGACGAGCCGTCGGCGGGCCTGCACCCTGCGGACGCCGAGCCGCTGCTCGACGTCCTCGACCAGCTCTTGGGGTCGGGCAACTCGCTCTTCGTCGTCGAGCACGACCTCGACGTCGTACGACGGGCCGACTGGATCGTCGACATCGGTCCCGGGGCGGGGGAGGGCGGTGGTGAGGTGCTCTACTCCGGCCCGGTGCCGGGTCTGGAGGCGGTCGAGTCGTCGGTGACCGCCAAGCACCTCTTCGGTCGGGCCGAGCCGCTGGAGCGGCCCCGTCGTACGCCGCACGGCTGGCTGCACCTGCGAGGGATCTCGCGCCACAACCTCGACGACCTGTCGGTCGACGTCCCGCTCTGCGTGCTCACGGCCGTCACCGGGGTGTCCGGCTCCGGGAAGTCGACCCTGGTCACCCAGGTGCTGGCCGAGCTGGTGCGTCGCCACCTCGGGCAGGCGCCCGACGACCCCGACGAGACCGCGCTCGAGATCGACGTCGACGACGCCACCGGCCTCGAGGCGTTCGACCGGCTGGTGCGGGTCGACCAGCGCCCGATCGGGCGCACCCCGCGGTCGAATCTGGCGACCTACACCGGGCTCTTCGACGCGGTGCGCAAGGTCTACGCCGCGACGCCCGAGGCCCGCGAGCGCGGGTACGGCGCCGGACGCTTCTCGTTCAACGTCGCCGAGGGCCGGTGCGAGACCTGCCAGGGCGAGGGGTCGGTGTCGGTCGAGCTGCTCTTCCTGCCCGGCACGTATGCCGCCTGCCCGACCTGCCACGGGGCGCGCTACAACGCCGAGACGCTGGAGATCACCTACCACGGCAAGAACGTCGCGCAGGTGCTCGAGCTGTCGGTCGACGAGGCCGCCGACTTCCTCGCCGACGTTCCTGCCGCCGCCCGGAGCCTCACGACGCTGCGTGAGGTGGGGCTGGGCTACCTCCGTCTGGGCCAGCCGGCCACCGAGCTGAGCGGGGGCGAGGCGCAGCGCATCAAGCTCGCCACCGAGCTGCAGCGCGCCCGCCGCGGTCACGCGCTCTACCTGCTCGACGAGCCGACCGCCGGGCTGCACCCTGCCGACACCGCGCTGCTGGTGCGCCAGCTGCACCGGCTCGTGGACGCCGGCAACACCGTCGTGCTGGTCGAGCACGACCTCGACACGATCGCGAGCGCCGACTGGGTGATCGACCTCGGCCCCGGCGGGGGAGACCGGGGTGGTGGGGTCGTGGCCACCGGTGCCCCCGAGGACGTCGCGCGGAGCACCGACAGCGCAACGGCGTCGTACCTGGCGGCGAGGCTGTAGCGCCCGGCGATGGCCCGAGACGAGTCGAGCCCCCGACCTGCGTGCAGGTCGGGGGCTCGATCATCAGGGTGAGTAACGGGACTTGAACCCGCGACATCCGCCACCACAAGGCGGCGCTCTACCAGCTGAGCTATACCCACCAGGGCTGGTCCCTTAGGACCGGATGAAGTGTAGACGGATCAGGCGCCAGGCGCAGAATCGGACCCGGTCAGACCGGTCAGGGCGCCGCCGTGCCGGGCCGCTGCATCCTTGGCGATCGCGCTCTCCGGGCCGGGGGCCGGCACGAAGACGGTGTCGCGGTAGTAGCGCAGTTCCTCGATGCTCTCCTGGATGTCGGCCAGCGCGCGGTGGTTGCCCCGCTTGGTGGGGGAGGCGAAGTAGGCGCGCGGGTACCAGTGCCGCGAGAGCTCCTTGATCGAGGAGACGTCGACGATCCGGTAGTGCAGGAAGGCGTCGAGGTCATGCATGTCGCGGGCAAGGAAGGCGCGGTCGGTGGCGACGCTGTTGCCCGCGAGGGGCGGACGGCTGTCGGCCGGGCAGTGCTCGCGCAGGTAGGCCATCACCTCGGCCTCGGCCTCGGCGAGCGTCAAGCCGCTGTCGAGCTCGTTGATGAGCCCGGACGTCTCGTGCATGGTGCGCACGAACGGGATCATCTGCTCCAGCGCCTCCGGCGGGGGCTTGATGATGAGGTCGATGCCCTCACCGAGGACATTGAGGTCGAAGTCGGTGACGAGGGCTGCGACCTCGACGAGGGCGTCGGCGCCCAGGTCGAGTCCGGTCATCTCGCAGTCGATCCAGACAAGGCGGTCGTTGGTGCTCACTCCTCGACCCTAGGGCACCACCGTGAGCAGGCTGACCCCTCGGCATGCCGAGGAGGCCGTCGGGCGGCCCCCGTACGATCGCCCGCATGAGCTCGAAGTCGGCCAAGAAGGCCAAGGTCCAGGCGCGCAACGACCGGGCGGCCGAGCTGCGCGCGGAGGCCGAGCGCGCACGGCGCGCAAGCGTCATCCAGCGCTTCGCGATCGTGGGCGCGGTGGTGATCGTCGTGATCGTCGCGGCGGTGTTCATCAGCTCTCGCGACGGCTCCGACGTCGTGGCGTCCGAGGCCGGCTCCAGCGACTACGGGCTCGTCGTCGGCGACACCGCCGCACCGCACGAGATCGTGATCTACGAGGACTTCCTCTGCCCCGTCTGCGGAGTGTTCGAGGAGGCCTCCGGCGAGATGCTGAGCGAGGTCGCGGCCGCCGGTGACGCGGTCGTCGACTACCGGCCGGTCAGCTTCCTGAGCCGCTTCGGCGACTACTCGGCCGATGCCGTGAATGCACTCCTCGTGGTGCAGGAGGCCTCCGGAGACGAGGTCGCCAAGGACTTCCACGACCTGCTGTTCGCCGACCAGCCGGAGGAGAGCGGGCCGTTCCCGGACGACGACTGGCTGGTGGCGAAGGCCGTCGAGGCCGGCGCCGACGAGGCTGCGGTGCGCCCCGGCATCGAGGACGGCGCTCGCCTGGCCGACGTCGAGGCTGCCACGGCCGAGGCCGAGGAGGCCGGGGTCCGCGGCACGCCCACCGTCCTGCTCGACGGCGTCGTCTTCGAGGACGGCGACACCTGGGAGGAGCGGACCACCAACCTGCGCGAGGCGGTCTCATGAGCCCTCGACTGCCCGACCTCTCGGCGTTCGTCGCCGGACTGCCCAAGGCCGAGCTGCACGTGCACCACGTCGGGTCGGCGTCCCCGCGGATCGTCAGCGAGCTCGC
>NZ_JAXMNS010000221.1:0-6165 GCF_034670285.1 Nocardioides sp.
GACGTCGGGGGCGCGGCCTACCTCTCCCTGCGCGACCCCGCCCACCACGGCTGGCACGAGCGACGCGGCACGCTCGCCGACCTCGCCGCCGACCTGCGGCGCGGGCTCACCGCCACCCTCTACGTCGAGCCGTGGCCGCTGGTCGATGACCGCCCCGGCCTGCTCGGCGAGGGTTGTGGCGTGCAGGTGGAGTTCTGGGAGGGCGAGCCGTCCGGCGACCTGCTCGCGCCGGGGCCCAACCCCTACGCCACCCGGATCGGCGCCGAGGCGCGCGCCGCCGCGGTGACCGCGAGCGTGGCCGGGGTCGACGTGCCCACCCTGCCGCTGATGGCGTCACCGAGCGTCACCGAGTGCCGCTTCCCGGTCGACGTCGTCTACACCTGGGTCGACGGCACCGACGAGGCCTGGGACGACGCCCGCCGCGCGAGGCTCGTCGACCTCGCCGGCACCGCGCTCACCCGCGAGGCCAGCGGCCGCGCTCGCTTCGTCGACCACGGCGAGCTGCGTTACTCGATGCGAAGTCTGCACCTCTTCGCCCCCTGGGTGCGACGCATCCATCTCGTCACGGCCGGCCAGGTGCCCGACTGGCTCGACACCGGCCACCCGAAGATCAACCTCGTCGACCACCGCGACATCCTCCCGGCCGAGGCGCTGCCGACGTTCAACTCCCATGCCATCGAGACCGCGCTGCACCACATCGAGGGCCTGGCCGAGCACTTCGTCTACCTCAACGACGACATCCTGCTCGGCCGCCCCCAGCGACCCGAGGCGTTCTTCTCCCCCTCCGGGATGACTGCTGTGGCCCTGTCGCCCATGACCGTCGACCTCGGCGACGACGTCGGCGCACCGCCCTACCTCATGGCTGCGTGGAACAACCGGGCTCTCCTCGAGGACGCGTTCGGCGCCACGCTCTCGCACACCCTGCTCCACGCCCCGCAGTCGCTGCGGGTGTCGGTGCTCGAGGCGCTCGAGGCGCGTTTCTCCGAGGCCCTGAGCGCGACGGCCCGAGCTCCGTTCCGCAGTGCGACCGACGTGTCGGTGACCAGCTCACTGGCCCAGCACTACGGCCTGCTCACCGGCACCGCCTTCGCCGTCGAGCCCACCCACGCCTTCGTCGACATCAGCAACGCCGACCTCGAGCGTCGCCTGAGGGTGCTCCGGCAGCGCGACCGTGACTCGATCTGCCTCGCCGACCACCATGACCACGCCCTGCGTCCCGAGCGTCTCGAGGTCGTGCTGCATGAGTTCCTCGAGGACTACTACCCCGTCGCTGCGCCGTGGGAGTCAGCGACCGAGCAGTGAGCGCAGCCGTCCCTTGACGCTCGCCGACGGGCGCTCCTCCAGCTGTGCCTCGAGAGCCGCGATGCGGGCCTTCTGGCGCTCGACCCGCTTGGTCTTCTCGGCCAGTCGGCCCGTGAAGTCGTTGCGCGTGCGCGTCACGTGCATCGCGGTGTCGTCGTTGGCGAGCGCCGCGGCCACCTCGTAGTAGGCGGCGTATGCCGCCGAGAGGCGGTCGAGCTCGGCCATCGCGGCCACGTCGAACGGGTTCTCGACCAGCGCCATCGCCGCGGTCCACGTGGCCTCGGCCTGGGTGCGCAGGTCGTCGGGCACGTCGAGGCCGTCCCAGGAGTCGGACGAGCGGTTGAGCGACGTGGTGAGGAAGTCGTCGACGTCGTGCGGAGCAGTGAGGTCGCCGGGGTCGACGCGGAGCTGCCCGCAGGCGCGCGTCATCGCGGTGCGCCAGTCGCCGATCAGGTCGTAGTAGGGCACGAACGCCCGCGGGTTGTCGCGCGTCGCCCGCTCGGTGACGAACACCGAGTTCATCCAGGCCGCGACGTTGGCGATCTCGCGGAGGCGACGCACCGCGTCGCTCTTGTCGCTGAGGTAGGCCGAGTCACGCGAGCGCACCACCTGAGTGGGGTGGCGCAGCATCGTCAGGCTCGACAGCTCGGCGCCGGTCGATGCGGCCACGCGCTGCCACAGCGGGTAGACCCAGTAGGCACGCGTCTCCTTGACCACCACGACCGAGCCGTCGTCGTACGCCGCCAGCTCGTCGTCGAGCCACGTGCGCAGCTCGTCCTCGCGCTCGGGCGTCACCGACTCCATCGCCAGGTCGCCCGCGTGGGGTCGGGTGTCGATGGTGCGCACCGGCAGCGCGTTGAGCCAGTACTTGTGGAAGTCCGCGACCCACAGTGGCTCGTAGTAGCCGCGCGGGTTGTTGTCGTCGGCCGCGACCTCGGGCTGCGGGATGTGGAAGCCGAAACGCTTGAGGGTGCCGGCGACCGAGCTGGTGCCGCTGCGCCCGGAGCCGGTGACGATGAGGAGCTTGATCACGCCCGCGAGGCTATCCGACCCGGTTGCCGTCGTCGTCCCAGTGCTCGGCCACCTTCTTGCTGGGCTGCACGCGAGGCGGCTCCCCCGGCATCTTCGGGTGGTCGGGCGGGAAGTTGAGCTCGCCGTGGCCCTCGGCGACCTGGGCCTCCCACAGCGCGAGCAGCGGCTCGAGCGAGTACGCCGTGTCGTCGATGCCGGCCCACGGGTCGCCATCGGCGAGTCGGTCGGGCACAGAGAACAGGTGGTGCTCCCCCGGGTCGGTGACCCCGGCCAGCTCCGACCAGGTCATCGGGGTGGAGACCGGAGCCCCGGGGAGCGGTCGCAAGGAGTACGCCGACGCGATCGTGCGGTCGCGGCAGTTCTGGTTGAAGTCGACGAAGATCCGCTCGCCCCGCTCCTCCTTCCACCACGCCGTCGTGACCTGGTCGTCACGCCGCTCGAGCTCGCGGCCGAAGCCGATCGCGGCGTGGCGCACCTCGGCGAACTCCCAGCGGGGCTCGATGCGCACGTAGACGTGCACGCCACGGTTGCCCGACGTCTTCACGTAGCCGACCAGCCCGAGCTCGCGCAGCAGCTCGTCGGCCACCCCGGCCACCCGGACGGCGTCGGTGAACGTCGTGCCGGGCTGCGGGTCGAGGTCGATGCGCAGCTCGTCGGGGTGGTCGACGTCGTCGCGCCGCACCGGCCACGGGTGGAAGGTCAGCGTGCCCATGTGGGCGCACCAGACCGGCACCGCGATCTCGGTGGGACAGATCTCGTCGGCCGGGCGTCCGCTGGGGAAGGTGATCCGCACGGTCTCGAGGTAGTCGGGAGCGCCCTTGGGCACCCGCTTCTGGTAGAAAGCGTCGGCGTTGCGGTCCTGGGGTCCGGTGGCCAGGGTCATGCCGGGACGTACGCCGGAGGTCCACCGCTCCAGCGCGGTCGGCCGGTCGCGCAGCGCCCGCATCAGCCCGTCGTCCACGCTCGCGAAGTACTCGGCCACCATCAGCTTGGTGACCTCGGGCGTGCGGTCGGTGGCCTCGTAGATCACCCGGTCAGGGCTCGACACGCGCACGGTCCGGTCGCCGGCCTGCACCTCGGCTGCAGAAGTCTTCGCCATGGACGGAAACCTACTCGTGCGGCGGGACGCCGGGGGCGTAGGTTGATCCGCCGTGAGCTCCGACATCCAGCCCGGTACCGATCAGTCCGACCAGCCCGACCAGACCGGCCTGACCTTTCGCACCCTCGACCCCTCGGCCCACGACACCGACGGTGACCGCGAGCTGCTGCACGGCTGGGGCGAGGCCCTCTCGCGCGGCTTCCACGAGGGCCGTCCCACCGACGAGCACCGCACCGTCTGGCTCGAGGGCGCCCGCGCCGACGCCGTCCGGCTCCAGGGCTTCTGGCCCGACACGACCGCCGTCGCCTCGCCGAACCTCCCGGTCGCGACCTTCGCGAGCTGGGCGGGTGGCGACCTCAACGTCGGGGGCGGACGCACGCTCCCCCTCCACATGATCACCGACGTCACCGTCAGCCCCTCCCACCGACGACGTGGTCTGCTCCGCTCGCTCATGCACCGCGACCTCGCGGCGGCCGCCGAGCGCGGCCACGCCCTGGCCGGCCTGACCGTCACCGAGGGCAGCATCTACGGACGCTTCGGCTTCGGCCTGGCCACGCGACTGCGCAGCCTCAGCATCGACGTCACCTCGCGCTTCGCCCTGCGCCCCTTCGACGACCCGGGCTCGCTCGAGATCGTCGAGCCGAGCGAGGTCTGGGAGTCACTGAAGACGATCCACGCGGAGCGGGTGCGGTCCACCCGCGGCGCCCTCGCCTGGCCGGCGTTCTACGAGGCTTTCCTGACCGGACGCTTCGACTGGGAGCAGGGCGCCCCCGACCGCAAGGTCCGGTTCGTGCTCCACCTCGACGCCGCGGGCCGCCCCGACGGCTTCGCCTCCTGGACCCACAAGGGCACCCAGGACGGGCGGTCCACCGTTGATGTCGGCGACGTCGCGGCGACCACGCCGACCGCCTACCTCGCGCTCTGGCAGTTCCTCGGCGGCATCGACCTCACCGAGCGGGTCCGGTGGGGCCGCGCCCCACTGGTCGACCCGCTCGAGTGGGCCTTGGTCGACCCGCGCTGCGTCACGACCACCAAGGTCGACGACCTGCTCTGGCTCCGCGTGCTCGACGTCGTCGCCGCTCTCGAGGCGCGCCCCTGGTATGCCGATGGCACGGTCGCCCTGGGCCTCGAGGACCCGCTGGGGCTCATCGACGGCACCTGGCAGGTCACGGTCACCGAGGGCCGCGCGACCGTCGTCCGCACCGATGCTCATGCCGAGGTGATCCTCAGCGCCGAGACGCTCGGCGCGCTCTACCTCGGCGGCGTCGACACGCCCACGCTGCGTTCGGCTGGACGCCTGGGTGGGAGCAACGAGGCGCTCGCGCGCTGGGGCGCCCTGGTCGACGGCGGACCGGCGCCGTACTGCACGACGGGCTTCTGAGCGCACCTCTGGCGCGAGGCGCGATCGAGGCGCATGCTGAGCGGGTCGTCATCGCACCTCGGGGGGGAAATCGTGCGTCTGCTCGCGCTCGCTGTCACTGTCAACGTCACCCTGGCCGCGCTGACCGGACTCCCCGGTCCGGCCGCCGCCGCACCGGCCACGTGCCAGGGCGAGGCGATCACGCTGATGGGCTCGGCCGAGACACCGCTGCTCGTCGGCACCGAGGGCCGCGACGTCATCGTCAGCAACGGCTCCGACGTCCTGGCGCGGGGCGGGAGGGACCTCGTCTGTGTGACCGAGGGCAGCGCCGTCATCGACGCCGGCAAGGGCGCCGACGACGTCCGCATCCACCAGGCGGTCGACGCCACGAGCCTCGAGGGCGGACCCGGCGCCGACACCTTCCACGTCGTCACCCGCGTGGCGACCTCCTGGACCGTCGACGTCCCGGCTCAGCAGATCAGCACCGACGAGGCCACGAGCGCGCTGAGCGGCTTCGAGGACTATCACCTCGGCCGCTCGTCGTGGACGGCGCTCACCTTCGTCGGCGGTGCAGGGAACGACGTCCTCGACCTCACCGAGGACCCGCGACGGTCGGCGTCCGGGCAGGGCCGACCCTTCGACGTACGCCTCGGAGACGGCGACGACGTGCTCCGACTGATGCCCGGTCAGGCCGGCGACTCCGAGTCGGTCACCGGCGGCGGCGGCCGAGCGTGTCGCTCCAAAGCCGGTCGCGACCACGGCACCGCCTGCCAACAGTCCGGACGACAGGAATTGCCGACGGCTGGGGCCGGGCCGGTCGGTCTTTCGGCTCTGTGGGGGCATCATTTGCTGCGATGATGTGGGATGGCTCATGACGTCACTTTCACCGATCGGTTCTCTTCCAGGCGGACGACCGGGTTGCGGGCGAGGTAGCTCTCCACGACATCCCAGATCGGCGGGCCCTCGGTGGCCTCGTTGACCGAAGCCCAGCCGGCGACGATGTACTCGCGCGCCGGGTCGATCGGCTCGCCGGTCTTAAGGACGGTCATCTCGGAGATCCGGCTGCCGATGGCGGCCGTCGGGTCGATGCGGTAACCCATCCCGCCGACCCGCACCATGTCGCCCCCCTGCTGGTAGTACGGATCGGCGTTGAACAGGTTGTCGGCGACGTCCTCGAGGATCTCTTTCAGGAAAGCACCGGTCATCGGCGAGCGGTAGGCGGCCGGATAGGTCATCGCGCAGGCGTTGTGCAGGTCCTCGACCGTGATCGCCTGACCAGGCAGCAGCGATGTGCCCCACCGGAATCCGGGGGACAGCGCGATCTCGGCGTCGCGCTCCTGCAACAGCGCCTGGCAGATCAGGTCGTCGAAGG
>NZ_JAXMNS010000222.1:0-6161 GCF_034670285.1 Nocardioides sp.
AGGACTCCCCTGGGGCGATCTCGAGCAGCAAGCTCTCGTGCGACCCGGTCGGCGTGGAGTCGGGCGCCGAGCCCTCCCCGGACGGGCTGTACTCGGTGACCTTCCGCGCAGTGCCCGCCAGCGGTGGCGCCGCGGCGCAGGAGACCTACACCTGGACGCTCGACACCGTCGCGCCCCCGGCGCCGACCGACCTCTCGGCCTCGCCCAGTCCCTACCTCCTCGACAGTGGCGACCTCGTCATCTCGGGCACCACCGAGACCAAGACCGACACCGTCTTCGTGACGGTGGGGGACGGCGAGCGGACCGTCACCGCGAGCAACGGGCTCACCAAGGCAACGGATGACTCCCGTGACTTCAACATCGTCGTGGAGGCGGACGACGTCGCCACGCTCGCCGACGGCGAGCTCACCGTCACGGCCCGTAGCCGGGACCAGGCCGTCAACGATGGGCCGACGGCATCGATCGCCGTCGTCAAGGACACCGTCGCGCCGAGCGTGCTGGCCACCGACCCGGCCGAGGGTGCGACGCTCGAGGTCGCCGACGTCACCTACGTCGTCACTGCGGACGAAGCGCTCGCAGCCACCAGCGCGGTTCGGATCTACGACGACGCCGACGTCGAGGTGGGCCTCGAATCGTCGGTCGATGCGGACACCGTCACCGCCACGCCGGACTCAGTTCTCCAGGACGGCAGCTACCGGGTCGAGATCGATCTCGTCGACACCGCCGGCAACGCCTCGCAGACCGTCGAGTCGAGCTTCGTCGTCGACGCCGAGCCGCCGGCGAGCCCCGGGGTGACCGCGCCGCTCGGCCCGGTCAACGCGGGCAACGCGGCGGCGTACACCCTCTCGGGCACCGGCGAGCCGGGCGCGAGTGTCGACGTCGACGCCTCGGGTGTCTCCGGGACCACCGAGGTCGGCCTCGACGGAGCCTGGACGATCGCGCTCGACCTGTCCGGCGTCCCGGACGGCACCGTCACCGTGACCGCCACGCAGAGCGACGACACCAGGACCAGTGCGGCCTCGGCGCCGCTGAGCACGCAGAAGGACACGGTGCTCCCGTCCCTGGAGAGCAGTGACCCCGCCGACGGCGAGACCGTGGCTCGCTCCAGTGACCTGACCTTCGTCTTCGACGAGCCGGTCAGCGATGCGACGCTCACGACCGAGCCGGTGGTGCCCGGGACGACCACCGTCGATGGCGCCACGGTCACCTTCACCCCCGACGGCGACCTGCCCGAAGGCTCGTTGCAGGCCACCGTCGAGGTCCTCGACGAGGTCGGCAACCCGGGTTCGGCCCGCATCGACGTGACTGTCGCCACCACCCCGACTCCGACGCCGACCCCGACCCCGACTCCGACTCCGACGCCGACCCCGACTCCGACTCCGACTCCGACTCCGACTCCGACGCCGACGCCGACTCCGACGCCGACCCCGACGCCGACCCCCGACGACGTCACGCCGCCGTCGGCCCCGACGCTCGAGCAGCCCGACGCCGTCACGGTCGTGGCGCCGAGTCTCGCCTTGAGTGGCTCCGGCGAGGCGGGCAGCACCGTCACCGTCACGGTCACCGGCTCCCTGGCCGGCGAGGTCACCGACAGCACCGTCGCCGACGAGGACGGCGCCTGGGCGCTCGTCGTCGACGTCGACGCGCTGTCCGAGGGTGACCTCTCGGTCACGGCCACCGCCACCGACGGGGCCGGCAACACCAGTTCCGCGAGCGCCGCCGTCACCGTCCTGAAGGACACCGTCGCGCCGGAGGTCGGCGCCCTGAGCGCCACCGACGTCGAGTCCGATGACCCGGTCACCACGGTGACGGGCACCCGCTCGGAGGCAGCGGACGTCGTCATCACCGCAAGCCAGGGCACGATGACCGCCCGGACGACCGTCCCCCGCGGGGAGGGCCTCTTCGACACCGGCCTCGACCTCACCGGCTTCGACGCCGGGACGGTGCGGGTGACCGCAGACCCGGTCGACGGCGTGGGCAACGAGGGCGAGCGCGCGATCACGGCCCTCGAGCTGACCCGGACCCAGAGCAGCACGCAGACCACGCTGGAGCGATCGGACCGGGTGATCAAGGTCGGCCGCCCGGTCACCCTCCGCGGCACCGTGACTCGAGCGGACGACGGCGTCGAGCCCGGCGAGGTGGAGATCCTCGCGGTGACCCGTCGCAATGAGCTGCTGCGCTTCGGGACGGTCGAGCTGGACGCCGACGGCAACTTCGAGACCAGGCTGCGCCCGATCGTCGACGCCACGTTCGTCGCGCGCTACACCGGAGACGCCGGCAACGACCGGTCGACGAGCGCGGGCCAGTCGGTCCGGGTCCGGTTCGGGGTCTCCGCGGCGCCGAGCAGGCTGAGGAAGGGCAAGCGCGTCGTCATCAAGGGCTCCGTCCTGCCGAGCCGCGAGGACGTGACGATCCAGGTGTTCCGCAAGCGCGCCAATGGCAAGAAGCTCCTCGACACGACCACCACGAACGGGCGCGGCAACTACCGCATCCAGGTGAAGCTGCCGCAGCGGCGCAGCAAGATCGTGGTGCGTGCCCTCGGGACGTTGGACAACACCCGGGGGGCCAAGCGGTTCGTCATCCGTCGCTGAGGTCGGCGCCTCCGCGGGCTATCGTGCCGGTGTGCCTGCAGGTGACATGGCGGACTGCCCGAAGTCCATGACGTACGGCCCCTGCGGCGGCGTCCGCGACGACCTCCGGTGCGAGATGGCCGAGCACGTGTGCACCTTCGCCGACCTCGACGAGCCCCGCCCGTGGAGCGCCGAGCCCGCCGCCGGGACACCGACCTCGGCACTGCTCACGGCGCTCGCCACGGGCCGGGCGTTGCTGAGCGACCTGACGCTGCCGTCGTACGACGCGAAGGCGCTGGCCTCCCTCGTCGCGGTGATGAGCGACTCCTGCGACGCGTTCCTGGTCGGTGAGCACCAGAACCGACCCGACTTCCCGCCGACGGTGATCGCCGCGCTCGTGAGAGAGGCGGGCGGCGTTCCGTGGATGACGCTGGCGTGCCGCGACCGCAACCGGGTGGTGCTGGAGCAGGAGGTCGCCGGGCTGGGCCTGGTCGGAGCCGACGGCGTGCTGTGCGTGACCGGCGATGGTCGCGCTCCCGGTGTCAGGCCGGGGGTCACCCAGGTCTTCGACCTGGACGGCACCGAGCTCGCCGCTCTGGCCGCGCAGCGAGGGCTGGCGGTGGCCGTGCCCGAGTCGCCCGAGGCCGCACCCCAGCACCTGCGTCCGGGCCGACTGGTGCAGAAGCAACGGGCCGGCGCCCACCTCGCGGTGCTCAATCACGTCGGCCGGGCAGAGCGCCTCGCCGTGTTCGTCGCCGAGGCGCGCGCGCAGGGCCTGACGATCCCCGTCGTCGCGGGGGTCGCGGTCTACACCGACGAGCCGTCGGCGCGGGTGCTGCAGAGGTTTCCCGGGCTGCACGTCGACGGCGCCAGTGTCGAACGAGTCCTCGCGGCCGACGACGTGCGCGAGGCGGGCATCGCGGCAGCGGTGGACGAAGCACTTGCACTGCTCGCGATCGACGGGATCAGCGGGGTCAACCTGTCAGGACGGGGGAGTTCCATGAGTGAAGCGGACGGCGCCGAGGTCAAGGCCGAGGTCGGTCACCGGATTCGGGCAGCAGCATGAGCGAGGAGCCGATGGTCGACGAGTTCGACACCGTCGCCATGTGGACGGCCGACGCGGTCGACGAGCTCGGGCAGGACCACGCCCTGCCTGCGGCCTGCCGGGGCAGCGGTAGCCCGGCAGCACTGCGGTGGCTTGCCGACCGCCTCGAGCTGGTGGCCGGGACGCGGCTGCTCGACAGCGGCGCCGGCGTCGGCGGCCCGGCGCAGATGGTGCGCGAGGAGCGCGGCGTCGAGCCGATGCTCGTGGAGCCGATGAAGGGGGCGTGCCTCGCCGCGGCGCGGCTCTTCGACCACCGAGTCGTGGTCGGTGACGGCGCCGCGCTGCCAGTCGAGGACGGCGAGTACGACGTCGCGTGGTCGGTGGGGGTGCTCTGCACCGTCGAGGACAAGGCGGCACATGTCGCCGAGCTGAAGCGCAGCGTCGGACCCGGCGGACGCGTAGGACTGCTGGTCTTCGTCCGCACGGTCGCTGACCTGCCCGACGAGCCCGAGGGCAACCACTTCGTCTCCGCTGACGAGCTCGACGAGCTCCTCCGCGCAGCCGGACTGGAGATCCTGGCCGCCAGCTACCTCGACGACCACCCCGCCGCGCCGTCCGAGTGGGACGACGCGGCATCAGCCGTCGACGCCGTCGTCGAGCGCGACCACGGCGACACCGACGCGTTCAAGTCCGCCGCTCGCAACCAGGAGCGGATGGGTGACCTCATCAAGGACGGCCAGGTCGCGGGTCGCCTGCTGGCCTGCCAAGTGCCGCAGATCTGATGTGACGACGCGTGGTCGTCCCCCGCGCGGCACTCAGCTCGGCGGCGGGTACTCCTCGGCGCGCAGCAGCCGGGCGAGGTGGACGGCGTTGGCGGCGAGCACCTTGTTGGTCGACGCCGTCTTCTCCGGCCGTGGGTCCTTGTCGCGGTAGTCGGTGCCGTGCATCGCCTCGCCGACCCAGTAGGTGACGGCATTGGCCGGCAGCGTGAAGCCCACGTCGTTGAGCGCCTGGAACAGCTCGGCGGAGGTGTGGTGGGCGCCGTCCTCGTTGCCCACGACCGCCACCCCGGCCACCTTGCCCATCGTGGTGTAGCGGCCCTCGTCGTCGGTCTCGGCGAGCTCGGCGTCGAGGCGCTCCAGCACCTTCTTGACCACCGACGACGGCTGTCCCATCCAGATCGGCGTGGCGAGCAGCAGGATGTCGGCGCCGAGCAGCTTCTGCCGGATGCCGGGCCAGGCGTCGCCGTCTCCTTCGTCGATCGAGACACCGTGCTTCACGTCGTGGTCGACGATGCGCACGATCTCGCTGGTCACGTCGTGCTCGGCCAGTGCCGCCGACAGCTCCTCAGCGATCAGCTGGGTGCTGGAGTCCGCCGGGGAGGGCTTGAGGGTGCAGTTGAGGATCAGGGCGGTGAGGGTGGGTGCCATCACTCGAGGATGCGCGCTGACCGCCGTCCGCGCCACCCCCTGCGCGCCACCGGTCCGCGCCACCCGCACGGGCTTGCGCCCCCTGGTGTGATGGATCCATGGACCTCGCTACCGCCCTGCGCCGGCTGTCGCCCGACCCGCGGGTGCTCGTGAGCGGCAACCACGCGACGCCGTGGCACACGCTCTCACTTCTCGATGCCGAGCTCGACACCTACCGGCTCTGGGCGCTCAACGGGCAGCCCGGCCTGCCCGACCGCGACGGCGTGACCCTGGAGACGTCATTCGTCGGTCCGGGGATGCGACGCAGTCTGCGGCTGCGCTACGTGCCGTCGCGGCTCTCGCTCGTGCCGCTGCTGCTCGGCGGCCCGCAGGCGCCCGACGTGGTGGTGCTCCACACCACCCGCCCGCGCAACGGCAAGGTGTCGCTCGGGCTCGAGGTCAACGTGCTGCCCGCCGCCATCGAGGCCGTACGACGACGCGGCGGGCTGGTGATCGCTCAGGTCAACGACCGTTTCCCGTGGACCTTCGGTGACGCCGAGGTCGGCCTCGACCTGATCGACGTCCTCGTGGAGGCCGACGAGGCGCTGCCCGTGCCGGTGCACCACGGCGTCGACGAGCTCTCGGCGCGCATCGGCGCGCAGGTGGCCGAGCGGGTGCCGGACGGCGCGACCCTCCAGGCAGGCATCGGCGCCGTGCCCGACGCGACGATGATGGGCCTGGTGGGACGACGCGGGCTGCGGGTGTGGACCGAGATGTTCTCCGACTCCGTGCTCACCCTCGAGAAGGCCGGCGCGCTCGACACCGCCGAGCCGATCGTGGCGTCGTTCCTCTTCGGCTCCGAGGAGCTGATCGACTGGGTCGATGGCAACGAGCGGGTCCGGATGGTGCGCACCGAGACCTCCAACGACCCGGCCCTGATCGCCCAGAACCCGGCGATGGTCAGCGTCAACACCGCCCTGCAGGTCGACCTCTTCGGTCAGGCCAACGCCTCGCGGATCGACGCGCGCATCCACTCGGGCTTCGGCGGTCAGACCGACTTCATCGTCGGGGCGCTGCACAGCCCGGGCGGGCAGGCCGCCATCGCGCTCAAGTCCTCGCACCCGAAGGCCGACGTGT
>NZ_JAXMNS010000223.1:0-6158 GCF_034670285.1 Nocardioides sp.
ATGTGGCGCTCGCCGCCCCGCCAGGCCAGCACGCGCTCGCCCATGCCGGCGACCAGCGCCGACTCCAGGACGGCGGCCAGACCGCGTTCACGGGCCCGGTCGGCCCACTGGCGCAGGGTCTGGGCGATGTCGTCGGTGAGGGCGTCGCCCCCCGCTGCGAGTTCGGCGGCGCCGAGGCCGAAGAACATCGTGCCAGCGGCGGCTCGCACGAGCCCACTGCGGTGGGGCTGCTCGAAGGCCTCGAGGAGGCAGAGCCAGTCGGCTGCGGCCGGGGAGGAGAACACGTCGGTGTCGCCGGTGTAGACCGCGGGGACGCCTGCGGCAGCCAGTGCGTCCCGACAGGCCCGGGCATCCTTGTGGGACTCGACGATGACCGCGACGTCGCCCGCGCCGAGCCGTCGGTCGTCGTAGGTGGGCTGCGTGGCGAGGAGCTGCTGGATGTCGCGGGCGAGGTCCTCGGCGATCCAGGGGCGCAGGTCGTCCATCTTGATGGTGCTGCGCTTGGAGAGGCCGAAGACGTCTCGCCCGACGAGTCGGAGCCGCACCGGGGCGCCACGCTCGCCGGCCCCCGAGAGCCGGTGACCTGCGTGGTGGGTGTCGACCGGTCGCACGACGATCTCGGAGTGACCCAGGGCCGCCCCGCGCAGCAGCACCTGGAGTCGCTCGACCAGCGGAGCGTCGCTGCGCCAGTTGGTGCCCAAGGTCAGCTGCTGGTCGGCGCGACGAGCCGCGCGGAGGTAGGTGCTGATGTCGCCGCCACGGAAGGCGTAGATCGCCTGCTTGGGGTCGCCGATCAGCACCACCGTGGCGTGGCCCACGAAGGCGCGCTCGATGACGTCCCACTGCACCGGGTCGGTGTCCTGGAACTCGTCGACCATCACGATCTTCCAGCGGCGTCGCATCCGGTCGCGCGACGGCGCGTCGGGGTCGGCCAGGGCGGTGGCGAGGCGCCCGAGGAGGTCGTCGAAGCCCAGGATCCCCAGGCGTCGCTTGCGTCGCTCGAGCTCGCCGACCACGTCGTCGGCGAAGGCCCGCCGGATCGCTGCGGGGGTGCCGGGCGGCGGGTCGACCGGGGTGAGCCTGGCTCGTGGGTTGCTGACGACGTCGCGGGCGAGGAACACGGCATCGGCGCGCGACAGCACGGGAGTGTCGGGATCGTCGCCGAAGCGCTGGAGGTAGAGGTCGTCGACCACCTCGCCGATCAGCTCGTCGAGGCTCTCGACCAGGGTGAGGGAGGCGTCGGAGTCGCCGGCGACTCCCAGCGAGGCGAGCACCACCTGGCAGAACTGGTGGGTCGTGGCGATCGTTGCGGAGTCGAAGGACGCCAGGGCGTCGCGGAGCCGGTCGTGGCGCTCGACGAGCGCGGACGCGGGCCCGGTGCACAGGTGCCGGACGAGCGCATCGTCGCCCACCGAGTCGCTGACCGCGCCACCGCCCAGCACGACCTCGAGCGCGGAGGCTGCCCCCACGAGTGCGCCCCGCACACGTTCGCGGAGCTCCTGGCTGGCGGCACGCCCGAAGGTGATGAGCAGCATCTCGTCGAGCGTGGCGTGGCCCTCGGCGACGTAGCGGGTCACGAGGCCGGCCAGCGCGTAGGTCTTGCCCGTGCCGGCGCTCGCCTCGAGCACGGTGGTGGTGGGTCCGGACGGCAGGTCGCCGAGGAGGTCGTAGGCCGCCATCTCGGTCGAGGCGGGACGGTCGGTGGTCATCACAGGCTCCGCTCGTTGTCGAGCAACGGAAGCCACAGTCGCTCGGCCAGGACGGGCAGGGTGAAGTCGGGCCCGAGGGGTCCCGGCTCGAGGAGTCGGTCGAGCGGGGCATGCGGCCCCCAGACGCGCACCTGCCCGGGGTCGGCGTCCTCGCCGGGATACATCGCGCTGCGCCACTTCTTCGCCGCTGCGGCCGCGGCGTCGTCGCCGGCTCGCTGGTTGACCGCCCAGGCATAGCTGGTCTTGAGCGGCAGCGGCAGCGGCGCACGCCGGCCGGCGTCGTAGAGCGCGACGAGGTCCTCGAGCAGGCTCAGCGGTCCGTCGCCGCCCGGGGCGAGCAGTCGCTGCGCCGGGACGGTGCCGCGCGGGGGGCGTCCGATCGCCAGGGCCGTCCAGTTGTGGTCGTCGTCGTGGGCGGCGAGGGCGAGCAGCCGCACCCAGGCCTCGAGCAGGTGCTTGCCCGCCAGCTTGGAGTAGCCGACAGCGACCACGCGGTCGCCGTAGACCGGGGAGACCGTGCCGGTGAGGCGCCGGCCGTCGGAGAGCGTCACGTCGATGTCGTGAGCGCGGGCCGGCACCTGCCGGTGGGTCAGCGCCGCGAAGGCGAGTGCGGCAGCGCTGTCACGCACCGCGCCGGCCTTGCGCCACCCGAGTCGTCCCGGCGGCAGGTGACCGCGACGCCACTCGGCCTGGCGCGCATCGTCGGGGTGCACCAGACGCAGCATGTCGGCGAGCATCCGGTCGCCGACGCCCCACGACTCCAGCTCGTCGATCTCGATCGGCATGGCATCGACGAGGCCGTCGGTCTCCCACGGCAGCGTGACGTCCAGGGCGCGGAAGAACCCCTTGACGGGATCCTTGAAGAACGCCACGAGGTCGGCGAGGGCGACGTCGTCGCCCGGCGGGGCCGGTAGCGGTCGGGCCAGGAAGTCGGGGCGTGTGGGGCGGCTGGACACCGCTGCCCGGGCCGCCACGAGCATCGTGGGGTCGAAGGTGAAGGGGCTCCCGGGCACGCCCAGCGCTCCCGGGACGACGTTGCGTGCGTCGAAGGGCTGCAGAGGGTGCGAGACCACGACCTGCGCACGCACCGCCTGCTCGGTGGTGCGGTCGAGGACGTCGAGCAGCTCGCCGAGAGGCACGGCCGGCGGACGCGGCTGTCCGCTGTGCTCGTTGGCTCCGGTGTAGGTGACCACGAGGGTCTCGCTCGCGGCACCGATCGCGTCGAGGAGCAGCTGGCGGTCCTCGGAGCGGACGTCGCGCTCGCCGGTGACGGGGGTGCGGGCGAGGACGTCGTCGCCGTCCTGCGCCCCGAAGCGTGGGAACACCCCGTCGTCCAGACCGACCATGCAGACCACACGGTGTGGCACCGACCGCATCGGCACCATCGTGCACACGGTGAGGGTGCCGGTGCGGAAGCTCGCGCGGGTGGGTCGACCCGCCAGACGGCCGGCGAGCAACGCGCGGACGTCGGGGAGCCGCAGCGCGGTGGTGTCGCGGGCATCAGCCTGCGCCAGCACGGTGCGCAGCTCGCGCTGCAGGTGGCCGACCTGCCAGGAGTCGGCGTGCGCGACGGTGGTGAGCGACGTGACGCCGTCGACGAGCGTGGTGATCCACTCGCGCAGCGGGCGGGTGCCGGTGAGCCCGTCGGTGATCGAGACGAGTCGGTCGACGAGCTCGGCGAAGCGACCCGCCAGCTCGACCCGGTTGCTGCCGACGTCGTCCAGCGGCAGGGTCGCCCCGATCCAGCCGGCGGCGTCGTCGGAGAGCGCGACCCCCGCGAGCACCCGGTCGAGCCCGAAGCGCCAGGTGTTCTGCACGTAGTCGACGCCGTACGGCGCACGGTGCTCGGCGTCGAAGCCCCAGCGGATGCCGGACTCCCGGGTCCAGGTCGTCAGCGCGTCGAGGTCGTCGTCGCTGAAGCCGAAGCGACGGCGCACCGCGGGGTCCTGGGCGAGATCGAGCACGAGGCTGGCCTGCGCCCGACTGCCGGCCACGGCGAGCAGCTGCTCGGCGACCCCGAGGAGGGGGTTGGTGCGGCTCACGGCACGGTCGGCCAGCTGGACGCGCAGCCGGTGGGCCGGGTGCCCCCCGGAGACCACGTCGGCCAGCCCGAACCGCGCGGTGATCAGCGGTGCGTAGGTCTCGATGTCGGGACACATCACCAGGATGTCGCGCGGCTCGAGAGTGGGGTCGTCGGCGAGCAGCCCCAGCAGCACCTCGCGCAGGACGTCGACCTGGCGCGAGGCCCCGTGGCAGCGGTGCACCTGCACCGATCGGTCGCTCGCAGCCAGGGTGCGGCCGGCAGGCCGGACCTCGTCGGCCCTGAGGTCCGACTGCAGCCACCCGAGCAACGTGTCGGGCTCGGCTCCCCCGTCGCCGCCCCGTCGGCCGCCACCGACCTCGGGCTCGTGGGAGACGTCGACGACGCCCGCGGTGCCGGTCGAGGGCAAGGCTCGCTGGAGCTCGCGGAGGTCTCGGCCGAGCGTGGCGCTCAGCGGGTGGCCGACGAGCCGGTGACTGCGGTCGTCGGCTCTCGCGACGGTCCGGGCGTCGTCGTCCGGCAACGTCTCCGCGAGCGTCGTCCACAGGCGCGCACTGGGATGGGGCAGCCAGAGGTGCAGTTCGTGGTGCTCCGCGAGGGCGACGAGCAGGTCGATCTCGGAGCGCGGCAGACGCGTGTGGCCGAACAGCGAGACCCGCGCCGGCAGGTCGATGGGGCCCTCGCGCAGCCGCTGCAGCGTGCTCGCCTGTCGCTCCTGCGGCGAGGGCGCGTCGACCTGCTCCCGGACCGCTCGCCACAGCGGCGGCTGCCAGGCCAGGTCGTCGTCGAGGGGCTCCCCCAGGCCGTCGGTGGCTGCGTGGTCGGACCAGTCGGCGAGCAGCTGCGGGCGCTGAGCGGCGTACGACGCCAGCAGACCCGCCAGCCGGCGCGCGACGCTGTAGCGCCGGCCCCGACGGAACTCGCGCTCCTCGCCCTCGTGGTGGCTGCCCAGGTGACGCGCGAGGGTGGCGGCCCAGGGCTCGTCGAGGCGGGTGTCGAGCACCTCGAGCACCGGCCACGCCAGCGCGTCGGGCGACCACGGGTCGTCACGCTCGGCTCCGAGGAGGGTGGCCACGAGCGATCGGGGCGATCGGAACTCGACGCCAGCACAGACCCCGTCGTCGGCGCCCTCGACAGCATCGCCGACGCCATCGCCCGAGGGGCCGCGGCCCAGTCGGTGCGAGAGCCGCTGGCTGAGCCACCGCTCGATGCCGGCGGCCGGCACCAGCACCAGCTCCTGGGCGAACGGATCGTCGAGGGGCACCGTCAGCAGGTCGCCGAGGGCATCGGCGAGCTGGTCGGTGCGCGGCGCGCGGTGCAGGTGGAGCGTCATCGGGAGCGACCCTAGACCGCTCCACCGACAGCGCCGCGAGATCCGGCCGCGCAGGTCGGACGAAGATCACAGCGCTTCCCCCTTGGATCGATCCAAAGAACCGCGCACACTGGAGACACACCCCCGACGAAAGGCCTTCCATGCGCCTGATCGATGAGCTCAACGACCTGCACGCCTCCTACGTCGACGCGATCAACACCGCCGTGGCGCATGACGACGTCGCCGCCGCCGAGCGCCTCGCCGCCGAGTACGACGACGCGGCGATCACCCTGGTCGCCGAGCGGGAGGGCAAGACCCACCTGCTGCCGCTCCAGCGCGGAGCGGTCACCGACACCCCGCTGCGCCGCCTGGTGGCGCGGCTGCGCGCGACCCGCGCCGCCTGACCTCGAGCTGCGGCAGAGCCCGGTCAGGCCCGCACGGCTCAGTCGCGCTGGGACAGCTCGTCGTACTCCCGGTCGGCTTCCTCGATCTGGCGTCCGAGTGCCTGCACGGACTCGGGCTTGCCGTGGAAGCGTCGGTAGGAGTAGATGAGCAGGCCGATGGCGATGAACCCCGAGACGATCTGGGTCGTCGCGGTCGCGATGCCGCCCGGCAGCCACAGTGCGTCGGAGAACGACCACCAGTCGGGCACGGGCGGGTTGGCGATCCACAGGGCGCCGGCGGCGAACAGCAGTACGACGCCCACCACCGAGGCCACGATCCGCGAGATCGACGCCACGCTCTCGGCTGCGGCCTTGAGGGCGCGGTACTTGATCGGAGCCAGACGACGCTCGGCCCACTCGTACTGCTGAGACAGCACGGCCATCGCGGCGAAGATCATCAGCAGCCCCGGCCCCGGAAGCACCAGGGCGGCGATGCCGGCCACGAGCAGGGTCCAGCCGACGGCCTCGAGCCCAACTCTCTTGGCGATCTTCATGACCCGAGCATCCCAGACGGGTGGTCACCACGGGTCGAAGCGACGCGATCGATCACGAGCCGTACGTCGCCAGGTAGGTCCGTCCGGAGTCGTCCAGGCGTCCGAGCGCCTCGGCCCGTCGAGCCCACTCGACCGACATCGACAGGAAGCGCAGCGGGT
>NZ_JAXMNS010000224.1:0-6122 GCF_034670285.1 Nocardioides sp.
CGAGCTCGGCGGCGGTCGCGGAGTTCCTGATCCGCAGCGACTCCGTCGAGCCGGCGCTGGCGGCCTACGCGGCGCGCGCCAGTCAAGGACACATCGGTCGCGCTCGGGCGCTGGCGCGCGACGAGGCGACCCGCAACCGTCGCCGCGAGATCGTCTCGGTGCCGCTCAAGCTCACGACGCTGGGCGCCTGCATGCAGGCCGCCAGCAACATCGCCGACGTCGCCAAGGAGGAGGCCGAGGCGATCACGAGCGAGCTCGATGCGCGTGAGAAGGCCGACCTCGACACGACGTACGGCGTCGTTGAGCGCGGCCGGCGCCCACGCGAGTACTCCCCGGCCCTCGCGGCGCTCGACAAGTCGCAGAAGACCCGCGCCAAGCGCCGCGTCCTCGACGTCGTCGACCGCGGGCTGATGGACCTCGTCTCGGTCTACCGCGACGCCATCGCCGTCGCTTGCGGAGCGCCCGGTGCGCTGGTCAACGAGGAGATCCGGGGTGACATCGAGGAGCTCGCGCGCACCTCGACTCCCGAGCTCAACCTGCGCCGGATCGCCTGGGTCTTCGAGGCGCGCGAGCAGATGCTGGAGTTCAACGTGCCAGTGGCCCTGGCCCTGGAGTCGATGATGGTGGCGCTGAAGGTGCCCGAAGGAGCTGGCGGCAGATGATGAGCAAGAAGACGACCTGGGTCGTGTCCGTGATCGCGATCATCGCGCTCGGCGTGGGAGGCGGCGCCACGGCGGCGCTGGTCCTCACCGACGACGGCGGCTCCAGCGCAGCGCCCACGCCCACACCGTCGCCCTCGCCGGAGACCGGAGCGCCCGCGAGCCCGGCCCCGACGTCCGACGCAGACCCGGTCAACGTGCCCGAGGGTCTCGAGAGGTTCTACGAGCAGGTGCCCGCCTGGACCGCCTGCGGCAGCAACGAGTGCGCGACCCTCACCGTGCCGGTCGACTACGCCGAGCCCGACGGCGCGACCATCGACCTCAACCTCGAGCGCACCGTCGCCACCGACCAGGCCGAACGGGTCGGCTCGCTCGTCGTCAACCCCGGTGGTCCGGGTGCTCCCGGCACCAGCCTGGTCGAGGACCCCACCTTCGCCTTCGGTGCACCGCTGCTCGCCCGGATGGACATCGTCGCCTTCGACCCTCGCGGCACAGGCGAGTCCGCGCCGATCGACTGCGTCGACGATGCCGACCTCGACGACTACCTCGCCTCGGACCCCTCGCCCGACGACGCGGGAGAGATCGAGGAGTTCGCCGACACCCAGGCAGAGTTCTTCGCCGGCTGCGTGGAGTCCACCGACGACCTCATCGGCCACGTCTCCACCGTCGAGGCGGCCCGCGACATGGACGTCCTGCGCGGGGCCCTGCGCGAGGACCAGCTCGACTACCTCGGCTTCTCCTACGGCACCACGCTCGGCGGCGTCTACGCCGAGCTGTTCGCCGAGAACGTCGGCCGCTTCGTCCTGGACGGGGCGACCGACCCCACCCTCGACTTTCGCGAGAACTCGCTGAGCCAGGCTCGCGGCTTCCAGACCGCGCTCGACGCCTACGTCGAGGACTGCGTGGCCGGCGCCGACTGCTTCCTCGGCGACTCGCTCCAGGAGGGTCTCGACACGATCAGTGAGCTCCTCGAGGAGATCGAGGCCGACCCGCTGCCGACGGCCGACGACCGCGACCTCCAGATCGGGAACGCCTTCTACGGCATCGTGACGCCGCTCTACAGCCGTGACAACTGGCCGTTCCTCGACCAGGCGCTCCAGGAGGCGCTGTCGGGTCAGGGCGACACGCTGCTGCTGCTCGCCGACTTCTACTCCTCGCGCAACGCCGCCGGCGGGTTCGACGACAACAGCCTCGAGGCCTTCCTCGCCATCAACTGCCTCGACGATCCCACCTCGATCGACCCCGCCGAGGTCCCGGCCGAGTTCGATGTCTTCGACGAGGCCTCCCCGACCTTCGGTCGGGTCTTCGCCTGGGGTCTGGCCGGCTGCCGGGGCGTGCAGGTCGAGGCCGCGGAGCCGACCCCGACCATCACCGGTGAGGGCGCCGCGCCGATCGTCGTGCTCGGCACCACCCGCGACCCCGCGACGCCGTACGAGGAGGCCGTGGCGCTCGCGGAGCAGCTCGAGAGCGGCGTGCTGGTCACCCGCGACGGCGACGGCCACACGGCGTACAACAAGGACAACGCCTGCATCGACGCCGCCGTCGAGGACTACCTGCTCGAGGGCGCCGTCCCCGAGGACGGCCTCACCTGCTGATCGCGACCGAGCGCAGCGCCGGCGTATCGAGGCGCTGCATGGACGTGCCTGTGGCCCCGCTGATCTCAGCGGGGTGGGGGGGCTGGGTGGTCAGGGCTCGGGTGGGTCGTCGAGTGGGGTGGTGACGGGCATCCTGCCGTGGCGTCGTCCTCGGGTGACCCTGAACCTGGCTCCTGAGGGGCTGGTCCAGTCGTAGACCCCGGATTGGGGTGAGTCGTATTGCCAGGTGGAGAAGGTCTTGGCCCGGTGGTGCTTCCTGCACAGCAGGGAAAGATTCGAGGTCGTGGTTTTCCCACCATCGGACGGGTTGTTCTTGTTGAACGGGACTCGGTGGTCGAGGTCGCAGTGCTCGGCCCTGCGGGTGCAGTTCGGGAAGACGCAGTTCTGGTCGCGCAGGCGTACCTGTTCGACGAGCTTCGCCGCGGGGGCATAGGCGTCGGTCGAGATCTCTTGGTTGAGGTCGATGACGGGCTTGATGGTCACGCTCGTGCCGGCGGTCTGGCACCAGCCCTTGAGCTGCTCGATGAGGACGTCTCCACCGCCGACGTTGTCGAGGCTGACGTGGGGGCTATCGGCGTCGATGTGGGCGTAGATCACGACCCCGCGTCCACCGGTGTCACCGGCTCCGCTGGTGTCGAGGTCGAGCGTGAGCTGCTGGCGCGCCATCTCCCCGACGGCCATCGATCGGCGCGCTCCGAGGGATTCCTCGCAGCCGAGGTCGCCAAGGGTCTTGGCGCCTTGCTTGATGGCGGCTTCGAGGTCGAGGGCGTCTTCGGTCGAGAGGGTGCCGGTGACGTCGATGGTGCCGTCGGTGGTGGCGTCTCGTCCTCCGAGGTGGATCTGGAAGTCGCGGTCGTCTGCGGCTTTCTTGCGGCGGCGCTCTGCTTCTTCGGGGTCGAACAGGTCGATGGCTTGGGCGATGGTGCGTTCGATCTGGGCGAAGGAGCAGGAGTGGAGGGTGGGTGCGAGCATCCGGTCGACGTGGGCTGCGCCGTCGTAGGGCAGGAACATGGTGGAGGCGGCGAGCTTGAGTGCTTTCCAGGCCGGGACCTGCAGGTCCACTACTCGTTGCCAGACCCGGGGCAGTCGGTAGCGCAGCTCGAGGACCTTGCCGATGTAGAAGCATCCCGTGTCGGAGGACATTGCGAGGCCGGCGGCGAGGTCGTAGGCGTGGAACTCAGCCACCAGCGGGCAGCCGGTCCCTCCGAGGAGGACGCCGTCGACGCCGAAGGTCAGGTCGTCGATGACTGAGTTGTCGATGCGGTGCTCCACGGCCCACTGCACGATGCCTTTCATGAGCTCCACGTCGGCTGCGTCGCGGGCCGTCCGGAGGTCATGGACCGCGGCGATCGCGGTCGGGGTGGGCGTCTTTCGCATGGTCCGATTGTAGTCGTGGCCACCGACATTCGATAGTGTGATCGAACAACTGGTGGATGAGATTGTGGGTTGCTCACGGGGTTTCGAGGCTCACTTCGCTCGCACCTCAACCACCATGGGGCGGGGGCTTCGTCGACGGGCTCGTTCCTCGCCCTGCTCAGCCTCCGGGGACTTGCGCCGTCCGCTCCTTCGTCGCGTGGCCAGCTACTCGATGTCCAGCGCTACGGAAGGCGCGCGAACCATCGCAGCGAAAACCCGGCCGCGAGCAGGCCGAGCAGCAGCGCGACCGCGATGACCCACGGCGTCACGTCACGCTGCTCGGTGGTGAAGCCGATCGAGGTCTGGATGTCGTCGTAGACCTGGTCGAGGGCCTCGGCCGACTCGGCGGCGTACCCGGTGCCGCCGGTCGCCTGGGCGAGCGCGTCGAGCGAAGCCTGGTCGACGGGCACCGGGATGGTCTCGCCGTTCACGTCGACGGTGCCGTCGGGGGTGCCGTAGGCGATCGTCGAGACAGGGACGCCGGCGTCGATCGCCGACGTGGCGGCCTGGTCGATGCTGCTGCCCACGGTGTTGGTGCCGTCGCTGAGCAGCACGATCTGGGCGGGGACCTCCTCGGTCCCGGTCGCGCCGTCGACGGCGGCGGTCGAGGCGATCTGAGCGAGCGAGGTGAGGACGCCGTCCCCGATCGCGGTGCCCTCGTCGAGCACGAGGCGGTCGAGCGCCGCGACGGAGGCCTGGTGGTCGGTGGAGGGTGGCGCAAGCACGGTGGCGGCGCCGGCGAAGGTCACGATCCCGACGTTGAACCCGTCGGGCAGCCCGGCGACGAAGCCTTGGGCAGCGTCGCTGGCCGCCGAGATCCGGTCGGGGGTGACGTCGGTGGCCTCCATCGACAGCGAGACGTCGACGACGACGATCACGGTGGCGCGCTCGCGGGGCACCTCCACGTCGATCTGGGGACGTGAGGCGGCCACCGTGAGCACGACGAAGCCGAGCACCAGCAGCACCGCGGGAGCGTGGCGACGCCAGCCGGGCTTGGCCGGGATGAGCCGTTCGAGCATCGGCAGGGTGGCGAAGGTGACCGCGTAGCGGCTGCGGCGCTTGGCCTGCACGACGTACGACGCCACGAGCGCCGCGACGGGCAGGAGCAGCAGCAGCCAGACGGGGGAGGCGAGGCTCATGCGGGCATCCCTCCGCGGGCCGGGGCGCCGTGACGCAACGGCCGACCGTGCACGTGGCGCGCGAGGTCGCGCACCCAGTCGCGGTCGGTGCGCAGCAGGACGTGGCCGGCGCGGGCCGACTTCACGGCCTCGGCGGTGGCATCGCGGTGGGCGGCGGTCATGGCGGCGTAGCGCTCGCGCACGGTGCGGTCGGAGGTCCACACCTCGCGACGGCGTCCGCTCTCAGGATCGACGAGAGTGACGGCGCCGACGTCGGGCAGCGTCAGCTCGCGGGGGTCGACGATCTCGACGACGAGCACCTCGTGCGCGGCTGCGAGCCGGCGCAGCGGACGCTCCCAGGCGAACGGGCGCTCCACGGCGCCGTCGGGGTCGACGAAGTCGGTGATGATCACGCGCACGCCGGGCCGGCTGTGCCGCGCGCCGAAGCCGCGCAGTGCCTGGCCGAGGTCGGGGGCCGGCGCTCCCGAGGCAGACCCGGCAGGCCGACGGCGGCGTCGCAGGGCACGGTGCGCAGCAGCGCGGGAGGGTAGTGGCGCGGACCACTCGAAGCCGGACGCGCTCAGGTGGGCGGTGCCCAGCCGGTTGCCGGGGCCGGCGGTGAGCAGGGCGATCGCCGCGACAACGCCGGTGGCGATGTCGCGCTTCTCCGAGGCGATGGTGCCGAAGGCCATGCTGGGGGTGTCGTCGACGAGCACCCACGTCTCGAGCTCGTGCTGGGCCAACAGCCGCCACACGTGGGGGACGCCGGCCGAGCGTGCGGTGACGTTCCAGTCGATGCGGCGGACGTCGTCCTCGCCCGGGCGGTAGCGCACGACCTCCTCGGGCTCCGAGCCCGAGCCGAGCCGCAGTCCCTGCTGCTCGCCGTGCATCCGCCCGGGCAGGCGGCGTCGCACGGCGAGGTCGAGCGCGGCGAAGACGGTCTCGGGAGACGTGCTGCCGTCGAGAGCGGGGAGGTCGTCGCTCACGTGTGCTCCACGTACTCCGGCCCAGTCGACCCAGCGGGCCCGGTCGGCGCCGTCGGCTCGGCCTCGAAGCGGGGGCGTGCCGCGTCGGGGTCCTCGCGTGAGGCGACGGTCGGCTGGGGCACGGCTGCGATGACCTCGCGAATGATGTCGCGCGGGTCGGCACCGTCGGCGACGGCGTCGAAGGAGAGCAGGAGTCGGTGACTCATCACGTCGGGGGCGATCTCGACGATGTCGGACGGCAGCACGTAGGACCGACCGCGCAGCAGGGCCAGGGCACGGCCGGCTGCCAGCATCCCGAGGGAGGCGCGCGGGCTGACGCCGAGCTCGATGGTCCCGCTGAGGTGGGCC
>NZ_JAXMNS010000225.1:0-6117 GCF_034670285.1 Nocardioides sp.
AAAATAGCGCCGCATCAGCCCGGCCCGGCTCAGCGCCGCCGAGCTGCGCGAGCCGCACCGCGTCGCCCGCTACCTCGAGGACACCGCCTCGGTGTTCAACAAGTGGTACGACACCAAGGAGTGCCGCATGCTGCCGCACGGCGACGAGCCCGTGACGCCCGCCAACCTGGCCCGCCTGGTGCTCGTCCACGCGACCCGCACCGTGCTGGCCAACGGCCTGGGCCTGCTCGGGGTGTCCGCCCCCGAGCGGATGTGAGCGGTCGATGACTCACGAAGCCGGCTGGGCCCACGCGCCCGGCGCCCTGCGCGGTCCTTCCTGGCTGCGACCCCCCAGCGACCCCAACGACCTCGTTCCGCTCCTGTGGTCGGCCACGGCCACCAAGGTCGAGGGCGACCTCGTGGTGGGCGGGGTGTCCATGAGCGACCTCGTGGCCGAGCACGCCTCGCCCGCCTACGTCCTCGACGAGGCCGACTTCCGCGCCCGTGCCGGCGCGTTCCGCGACGCCTTCAACGACTACGACGTCTACTACGCCGGGAAGGCCTTCCTCTGCACCGAGGTGGTGCGCTGGGTCAAGGACGAAGGACTGTGCCTCGACGTCTGCTCGCCGGGCGAGCTGCTCGTCGCGCTCCGCGCCGACTTCGACCCGGCTCGGATCGGCTACCACGGCAACAACAAGACGGTCCCTGAGCTGGAGCGGGCCGTCGAGGCCGGGGTGGGACGCATCGTGCTCGACTCCTTCGCCGAGATCGAGCGGCTCGCCGAGGTCGCGGCGCAGGCCGGCACCACGCAGGGCGTGATGATCCGGGTGACCGCCGGCGTCGAGGCCCACACCCACGAGTACATCGCCACGGCCCACGAGGACCAGAAGTTCGGCTTCTCGATCACGTCCGGCGACGCGCTGGAGGCCGTACGACGCGTGCTCGCCGCCCCGGGCCTCGACCTGCTCGGCCTGCACAGCCACATCGGCAGCCAGATCTTCGACTCCTCCGGCTTCGAGGTGGCCGCTCGTCGTGTGCTGGCGCTGCATGCGCGGGTCAGCGCCGAGCTGTCCGTCGTGATGCCCGAGATGGACCTCGGTGGCGGCTTCGGCATCGCCTACACGACCCAGGACGACCCCTCCGAGCCGTCGCGCCTGGCGGCCGAGATGACCGAGATCGTGGCCCACGAGTGTCGCGCGCTCCAGGTCGACCCCCCGCGGCTGTCGATCGAGCCGGGCCGCGCGATCGTCGGGCCGGCGATGTGCACGGTCTACACCGTCGGGACCGTCAAGCCGGTCGCGCTCGACGGCGGTGCGGTGCGCACCTATGTCTCCGTCGACGGCGGGATGAGCGACAACATCCGCACGGCGCTCTACGACGCCGACTACTCCTGCACCCTCGCTGCGCGTCGCTCCGACGCGCCGCCGGTGCTGGCTCGGGTGGTCGGCAAGCACTGCGAGGCCGGCGACATCGTCGTCCGCGACGAGTTCCTGCCTGGCGACGTCGAGCCGGGGGACCTGCTCGCGGTGCCCGGCACGGGGGCCTACTGTCGCTCGATGGCCTCCAACTACAACCACTCCCTGCGGCCGCCGGTGATCGCGGTGCGGGACGGCGCCGCGCGCGTCGTGGTGAGACGCGAGACTGAGGACGACTTGTTGGCAACGGATGTAGGGGCATGATGAATCAGCGTGACGCCGCCGACGAGCGGGCACTGCGAGTGGCGGTCCTCGGGTGCGGGGTGGTCGGCTCGCAGGTGGTGCGACTCATCCTGGAGCAGTCCGACGACCTCGCCGCGCGCATCGGTCGCCGGGTCGAGCTGGCCGGTGTGGCCGTACGGCGTCTCGACGCGCCTCGCGACGTCGACGTCCCCGACGGCCTCATCACCACCGACGCCGCGGGCCTGGTGGCGCGCGACGACGTCGACCTGGTCGTGGAGGTCATCGGTGGCATCGAGCCCGCGCGCGGGCTCATCCTGTCGGCGCTCGAGCACGGCGCCAGCGTGGTGAGCGCCAACAAGGCCCTCATCGCCGAGGACGGTCCGACGCTCTTCGAGGCAGCCGAGAAGGCCGGCCGCGACCTCTACTACGAGGCAGCGGTGGCCGGCGCGATCCCGATCCTGCGACCGTTGCGCGAGTCGCTGGCAGGCGACCGGGTCACGCGCGTGCTCGGCATCGTCAACGGCACGACCAACTACATCCTCGACAAGATGGACACCTCCGGCGCGGGGTTCGCCGAGGCCCTCGCCGAGGCCCAGGAGCTCGGCTACGCCGAGGCCGACCCCACGGCTGACGTCGAGGGGTTCGACGCCGCGGCGAAGGCCGCGATCCTCGCGTCGCTGGCCTTCCACTCACGCGTCACCGCCTCCGACGTCCACCGTGAGGGAATCTCCGAGGTCACCGCCGCCGACGTGAACTCCGCGCGCGAGATGGGCTGCGTCGTCAAGCTGTTGGCGATCTGCGAGCTGCGCACCGGCGTCGACGGCGCCGAGGGCGGCGAGGCCATCGCCGTCCGGGTCCACCCGGCCATGATCCCGGCCACCCACCCGCTGGCGAGCGTGCGCGGGGCCTACAACGCGGTCTTCGTCGAGTCCGACGCGGCCGGCGAGCTGATGTTCTACGGCCCCGGCGCCGGCGGCGCCCCGACCGCCAGCGCGGTGCTGGGTGACCTGGTCTCCGCGGCTCGCAACCACCTGGCGGGCACCCGCGGCGCGGGCGAGTCGGCGTACGCCGACCGTGCGGTGCTGCCGATGGGGGAGGCGCGCACCCGCTACCACGTCGCGATCGACGTCGACGACCGCGCGGGCGTGCTGGCCACGGTCGCGCTGGCCTTCGCCGAGCACGGCGTCTCCATCCAGACCGTGCGGCAGGAGGGTCGCGACGACGACGCGCAGCTGGTGGTCGTCTCGCACTGGTCCACCGACGCGCAGCTCAGTGCCACCGTCGAGCACCTGCGCGGCCTCGACATCGTCCGTGAGGTCACCTCGGTGATGCGCGTGGAGGGCGGCGACGAATGAGCACCCCGAGCAGCACCCGACAGGCCACGCACCAGTGGCGCGGGATCATCGAGGAGTACCGCGACCTGCTGGAGATCCCCGCGGGCATCCCGGCCATCACCCTGCGCGAGGGCGGCACCCCGCTCGTCTACTCCGAGTGGCTCTCCGGCCTGACCCGCGGCGAGGTCTGGCTCAAGGTCGAGGGCAACAACCCCACCGGGTCCTTCAAGGACCGCGGCATGACCGCAGCGATCTCGGTCGCCAAGGCCGAGGGTGCCGAGGCCGTGGTCTGTGCCTCCACCGGCAACACCTCTGCCTCGATGGCCGCCTACGCGGCCAAGGCCGGGCTCAAGCCGCTCGTGCTCGTGCCCGAGGGCAAGATCGCCGCGGGCAAGATGGCCCAGGCGATCGTCCACGGAGCCCAGGTGATCATGGTGCGCGGCAACTTCGACGACTGCCTCACCATGGCGCGTGACCTGGCCCGCGACTACCCCGTCGCTCTGGTCAACTCGGTGAACCCGGTGCGGCTGCAGGGACAGAAGACCGGCGCGTTCGAGATCGTCGACTTCCTCGGTGACGCCCCTGACTTCCACCTGCTCCCGGTCGGCAACGCCGGCAACATCTCCGCCTACTGGCTCGGCTACCGCCAGTACGCCGAGCTCGGGATGGCCACCAGGACCCCGGTGATGCGCGGCTTCCAGGCCGCCGGCGCCTCGCCGCTCGTGACCGGCGAACCGTTCCCGAACCCCGAGACCAAGGCCACCGCCATCCGCATCGGCAACCCGGCGTCGTGGGACTACGCGGTCGCAGCTGCCGAGGAGTCCGGCGGGCGCTTCGCCGCCGTGACCGACGACCAGATCCTGGCCGCCCAGCGGGCCCTGGCCCAGCACGACGGCGTGTTCGTCGAGCCTGCCTCGGCAGCCGGGATCGCCGGGCTGCTCCAGGAGCTGGACGCGGGGGAGTCGTATGCCGGCAGCACCGTCGCCATCACCGTCACCGGCCATGGCCTCAAGGACACCGCCACGGCCCTGGAGGGCGTCGGGCCCCTGGTCGACACGGTCATCGACGCCGATGTCGCGGCGGCCGCAGCCGCGGCCGGCCTCGCCTAGGCACCGGGCGTGACCCTGCTCGACGGAGTCGCTCGCGTCAGCGTCCCGGCGACGTCTGCCAACCTGGGCCCGGGCTTCGACGCCTTGGGCCTGGCTCTCGACCTGCGTGACCGGCTCGAGGCCGAGGTGATCCCCGAGGGGCTGGTCGTCGAGGTCGAAGGTGCCGGCAGCGACTCGGTGCCGCGCGACGAGCGGCACCTGGTGGTGCGGGCGATGAGACTCGCGTTCGACGCTCTCGGCGAGCGCCCGACGGGGCTGCGACTCGCGTGCCACAACGTCATCCCGCACGCCCGTGGCCTGGGCTCGTCCTCGGCGGCGATCGTCGGTGGGCTGGCGCTGGCTCGCGGGTTGGTCGTCGGCGGTGCGGAGCAGCTGGACGACGAGGCGCTGTTCCAGCTCGCCGCCGAGCTCGAGGGCCACCCCGACAACGTCGCACCTGCGTGCTTCGGCGGCTTCGTGATCTCCGGTCGCGACGACGAGAACGGCGCCGATGCACCCTTCTTCGCCGTGCCCTCGGCGGTCTCGAGCAGTCTCGCGGCGATCGTGCTGATCCCGCCCGACGGAGTCGAGACCGAGGTGGCCCGGGGGCTGCTGCCCGACGAGGTGCCTCATGCCGACGCCGCGTCGAACTCCGGTCGTGCCGCCCTCCTCGTCGCAGCGCTGGCCGGTCGTCCCGACCAGCTCCTGCGGGGCACCCGGGACCTGCTGCACCAGCAGTTCCGCCGCCCCGCCATGCCGGCCACGATCGACCTGGTCGACGACCTGCGCTCCGCGGGAGTGCCCGCCATCGTCTCGGGCGCCGGGCCGACGGTCCTGGCCTTCACCGGTGCTGCTGGGTCGGCTGCAGCCGACGACATCCTGGCCCGCTGCCCCGAGGGATGGACCGCCCTCCACCTCGCCCTCGACCCTCGCGGTGTGCTGCTCGACCACGTCCCCGCGGGTGCGTAGGCCGTACCCCGGGAGCCGCGCACGCCCTCAGTGATAGGTTCCTGGGACCAGCGGACCTCAGCGCTGTGCCGGTGATCTCACCAGGTCTCACCAGGTCTCATCAGGCGCGCAGGTCCTTCCCCGCAGGTTGATCACGTCGCAGGACGTCCTCTCGGCGGACAGCACTCCCATCAGTTGTCGACGGCTTCGTCCTGTCGACTCAGCGAACGTGGTAAGGATTCCCCCGTGACCGATCCTCTTGACTCTCCGGCCGACGCTCCGGCGGCAGCGCCGAAGAAGCGCTCCGGCGGACTCAACTCGATGCTCCTCGCTGATCTCAAGGCGATGGCAGCCGGGATGAACATCTCCGGCGCCGCGACCATGAAGAAGGCCCAGATCGTCGAGGCGATCAAGGCCGCGCAGGTGAGCCAGGCAGGCCAGTCGGGCCCGGCAGGCAAGGCAGGCCAGGCGAAGGCCCCGGCGTCTGCGGGTCAGCCGCCCAAGGCGCGTGCTGCGAGGTCGTCGGCGCCCCAGGGAGCCGAGCCCGAGCAGAAGACCGCGTCGCAAGCCGCTCCGGCGACCCAGTCCCCCGAAGCCGCGAAGGACGCTGAGGACTCCAGGGACTCCAGGGACTCCAGGGACTCCAAGGACGCGCAGAGCTCCAGGCCCCCGAAGGCCGCCCAGGTCGAGGCGAAGGCAGCGGACGCCCAGCAGCCGGAGTCCTCGAAGGCGCAGGGCCAGAAGGACCAGGGCCAGAAGGACCAGGGCCAGAAGGACCAGGACCAGAAGGACCAGGGCAAGAAGGACCAGGGCAACCAGGGCAACCAGTCCGACCAGGGTGAGGGCGACGACGAGGGCCGCACCGGGCGGAACCGCCGGCGCCGCGGCCGTGACCGCACGCGCGCCAACGGACCCGGTGGGCCCGGTGGTCCCGGTGGTGGCCAGGGCGGCGGTCAGGGCGGGGGCCAGCAGGGTGGCTCGCAGCGCAACAACGAGCCCGACACCACGATCCTCGAGGACGACGTCCTCGTGCCGGCGGCCGGCATCCTCGACGTCCTCGACAACTACGCGTTCGTGCGCACGAGCGGCTACCTCCCGGGCACCGACGAC
>NZ_JAXMNS010000226.1:0-6072 GCF_034670285.1 Nocardioides sp.
TCGACGGCGTCGGCGGCGTCCGGCTGCTGCGTCGGATGATGTCGGCCGACCCCGATGCCCGCGACATGCTGCCCCCGTGGGCGGTCGGCACCCACGGCCCCGACCAGTCGGGGCTGCCGCCGCGGGCGAAGCCGTCCAAGGAGCTCGTGGCCTCTCCGGGCCTCAACCCGGTCGGGCTCCTCACCGACGGCGTGCGCAGCGGAGCCTCTGTAGCCGGGTCGCTGGTGCGCACCTACGCCGAGACGCTCACCGGCGCCGGCAACGACGAGCGCGCCACCCCGTTCCGAGCGCCCAAGTCGCTCTTCAACGGCCGCATCCACACCCCGCGCCGCTTCGCGACCCAGCACTACTCCATCGAGCGGATGAAGCTCGTCGCCAAGGCGGCCGACGCCAGCCTCAACGACGTCTTCCTCGCCATCTGCGGCGGCGCCCTGCGGCGCTACCTGCTCGAGCAGGACAAGCTGCCGCAGGCGTCGTTGACCGCCAACGTCCCGGTCTCGGTGCGCGCTCACGAGGGCGCCAAGGTCGGCAACGCGGTGACCTTCCTCTACGCCCAGCTCGGCACCGACATCGCCGACCCGGTCGAGCGGATCGCGCGCATCAAGGCCTCCACCCGGCTCGGCAAGGAGCGACTGCCGCAGGTCGGGCAGAACGCGATGGACGCCTACACCGCCGTGCTGATGCTGCCCTTCCTGAGCCAGGCGATGCTCGGCTTCGGCGGCCACGGCCATCCGGCGTCCAACCTCGTGATCTCCAACGTGCCCGGCCCCGCCGAGACCCGCTACCTCGATGGCTCGCCCATGGAGGAGATCTTCCCGGTGAGCCTGCTCTTCAACGGTCAGGCACTCAACATCACCGCGGTCAGCTATGCCGGTGAGTTCAACATCGGCTACACCGGCGACCGCGACTCCGTGCCGAGCCTCCAGCGCATCGCCGTCTACTCCGGCGAGGAGCTCGACGCGCTGCAGGAGTCGCTCGGGATCTGAGCCCGACGCTCATCCCGGCTCGTGGGCCGTAGGCTCGACCCGTGGCGATCGCTCTGGGACTCCTGGCCGCGACGCTGGCCGTCGGCCTGGGCGCCGCGCTCGCCGTCGTACGGCGTCAGGGCCACCAGCTCGACGTGGCCCGCGCCCGCATCGACCAGCTCGAGGCCGACCTCGACACGGCCCTGCGACCACGCCCCGCGGCCAGCGTCACCGAGCGGGCCGTGGCCCGGGTCGTGCGAAGCGTCGGCAAGGTCCGCGAGCACGGCCTGACCGGGCTGCTCCAGTCGTCCATCGACGACCTGCAGGCCTGGGCCGACTCGGAGGAGCAGGAGATCCGCTCGATGGCCGACTCCGCCGGCCGGGTCACCCTGCTGTTCTCCGACATCGAGGACTCCACCCCGCTCACCGAGCGCCTGGGCGACGAGGTGTGGGTGCGGGTCCTGGCGGCCCACGACGCGCTGGTGCGTGCTCGCGTCGAGCGCTATCGCGGACAGGTCGTCAAGACGTCCGGCGACGGCTTCATGGTGGCCTTCCGCGACGCCGAGGCCGCCTGCCGGGCCGCCGTCGGGATCCAGAAGGACCTACGTCGCACCCTCGACCCCCGACTGCGGGTCATCGCTCCGGTGAAGGTGCGCATCGGCATCCACACCGGTCCGGTGATCTCGCGCGACGGCGACTACTTCGGCCGCAACGTCGTGATGGCTGCCCGGGTGGGCGCGCTGGCCACCGGGGGCGAGGTGCTCGTCACCGACGCAGTGCACGAGAGCCTGGACGACGACGCGGCCGTCACCCTGGTTGAGATGGGCGAGGTCGAGCTCAAGGGCCTCCCCGGTGACCACCTCGTGTGGCGGGTGCTGGTCCAGTGAGTGTCCAGTGAGTGTCCAGTGAAGCTCCTCTCCGGCCAGGACCCCTGCCCCTGCGGGTCCGGCAGCACGTACGACGGCTGCTGCGGACGTCTGCACCGCGGGCCCGACCTCGCCGAGACCCCCGAGGCGCTGATGCGTTCGCGCTACACGGCGTACTCCTTGGGCAACGACTTCGGCAACGCCTACGTCTTCCGCACCTGGCACCCGCGCA
The DNA here is from genome assembly GCF_034670285.1 of Nocardioides sp. Classification (GTDB taxonomy): domain Bacteria; phylum Actinomycetota; class Actinomycetes; order Propionibacteriales; family Nocardioidaceae; genus Nocardioides. The sequence goes on from NZ_JAXMNS010000226.1 coordinate 2,064, forward strand.
CCCGGCCCGACGACGTCACCACCGATCCGGGGCTGGAGTGGACGGGCCTGCGGATCCTGCGCGCAGACGACGACATCGTCGAGTTCGCCGCCCGCTACAGCTATGGCGGCGTCGACCGGGTGCTCCACGAGACCAGTCGGTTCGAGCAGCGCGCCGGACGTTGGGTCTACGTCGAGGCGATCACGGAGAGCAACGGCGCGTAGGCCTCGGGGTCGAGCTGCTCGTCGGAGAGCGCGCGGAAGATCAGGGCGCGCAGCAGCGCTTGTCGCTCCGGTCCCGACTGCCGGGGCTCCACGACCGACAGCGGCGCCCCGAACCACGTGACCAGGTCGACGACCGCGACGGCCTCGGCCCACTGCACGGGGCGCCACGCCGGCGAGACGTCGATGACGAGCGGAGCACCCTGCCGGTCGAGGAGCACGTTGCCGGCCAGGTCGGCGTGCACCAGCTGCTCCGTCCCGAGCGGCACGTCGCTCAGGTGTGGTGCCACCCGGTCGACGACGTCGGCCGCCGGAGTGCCGGCTGCCGCCGCGACCATCTCCTGCGTCGGGCCGAAGGCGACCCGCTCAGCCCGTGCCCAGCGGTCCTCGCGCTCGTGGAGCCGCGGTGGCCGGGAGCCGACGGCGACGGCGAGGTGCGCGTGCAGCGACCGACCGGCCGCGAGGGTCACGTCGAGGTCCAGGCAGGTGACGGCCTCCGGCTCGTAGCGGCAGGCCGCCCACCCGTTGACGACCCACGACCCGTCTCGCGCCGGGACCGGCATCGCCACCCGCAGGTCACGCGCCCGTCGTCCGGGATCCTCGTCGAGGCGGACCGCAAGGCGCGCCAGCACCGGGCTCAGCCACGCCTGCACGGTCTCGTCGCGGCCCGGGCTCAGGACCAGGTCTCCGGCGCGGTACGTCGAGCCGCTCCCGCCCGGCAGGTGCGTGACCACCTCGGGCACGGCGAAGAGGTCCAGGACATGGGCCGGTGGAGTGATCATCGGCTCAGCGGCGGTCGCGGAAGACCGGGTCTCGGCCCTCCTTGCGGGCCAGGGTCGCTTCCTCGAAGTTGTCGGTGAGCAGGCGGACGTAGAGCTGACCGAGCCCCTCGGAGGTCACGTGCGCCTCGAGCGACGTGGCGGCGAGCCCGGCCTGGATCGACTTCTTGGTCAGCTCGATCCCGGGCTGCGAGAGCGCGGCGATCCGCCGTCCGGCCGCGAGCGCCACGGCGAGGACGTCGTCGTCGACCGAGGAGACCAACCCGATCCGCGCGGCTTCCTCGGCGCCGACGTCGCAGCCCGTCAACATCATCTCGGCGGCCCGCGAGGTGCCGATCGCGCGCGGCAGCAGAAAGCTGAGCCCCAGCTCGCTCGCGGTGAGGCCGTTGTTGATGCCGGCCGCGCGGAAGTATGCCGTCGGCGCGGCGTAGCGCAGGTCGCAGGCGAGGGCGAGGCAGAGCCCGCCACCGATCGCGGCGCCGTTGACCGCGGCGATCACCGGCTGTGGCAGCCGCCGGATCGTCAGGACGACGTCCTCGAGCAGCCCCATCGCGCGCAGCGCGTAGGAGACCGGTGGGAGTCCTTCGACCCCCGGCGGCACACCGGCCGACTCCTGGTCGGCGCCCGAGCAGAACCCGGCCCCCGCTCCGGTGACGACCACGGCACGCACCGACGAGTCCTCGCCCGCCTCGCGCAGGGCGTCACGGAACGGCACCATCACGTCGAACGACATCGCGTTCATCCGCTCCGGACGGTCGAGAGTGATGACCGCGACCCCGGGGTCGGGTCGCTCGACGCGCACGAAGCCGGGGCCGCTCACCGTGACGTCACACCGTCAGCAGGACGGACGAGCCGTGGCCGAAGAGGCCCTGGTTGGCAGAGATCCCGACCTTCGCGCCCGCGACCTGACGATCACCGGCCTGGCCGCGCAGCTGCCAGGTGAGCTCGCAGACCTGGGCCAGGGCCTGGGCCGGGACCGCCTCGCCGAAGCAGGCGAGACCGCCGCTCGGGTTGACCGGGATCCGGCCACCGATGGTGGTCTCACCGGCACGCAGGAGCACCTCGGCCTCGCCCTGCTTGCACAGTCCGAGGTCCTCGATCCAGTCGAGCTCGAGAGCGGTGGAGAGGTCGTAGACCTCGGCCACGTCGACGTCCTCGGGCGAGATCCCGGCCTCCTCGTAGGCGGCCAGGCCGATCGACTGCTTGAACGTGTGGTCGGGCACGCCGACCGCGGCGCTCGGGTCGGTGGAGAGCATCGGCATGTCCATCACCGTGTTGGGGAACGTCGGCGTCACGGTCGACACCGCCGCCACGGTGACCGGCTTGGTGAGCCCCATCCGCTCGGCGTACGCCGCGCTGCACAGCACCACCGCGGCCGCGCCGTCGGAGGTCGCGCAGATGTCGAGCAGGTGCAACGGGTCGCAGACCACCGCGCTCGCTAGGACGTCGGCCGCCGACACCTCCTTGCGGTAGCGGGCGTTGGGGTTGGTGAGTCCGTGGCGCGCGTTCTTGACCTTCACCTGGGCGAAGTCCTCGCTCGTGGCGCCGTACAGGTCCATCCGGCGACGCGCGTACAGGGCGAAGTAGGCCGGGTTGGTCATGCCGAGCAGCCGGAAGCGCAGCCAGTCGGGGTCGTCCCAGCGCTCGCCGGCGTTGGGCTTGAGGAACCCCTTCGGCGTCGTGTCGGCGCCGACCACTAGCGCCACCTCGGAGAGCCCGGCGAGGATGCGGGTGCGAGCGGTGTCGATGGCCTGGGCCCCGGTCGCGCAGGCGGCGTACGACGTCGCCACCCGGGCGCCGTTCCAGCCCAGGGCCTGGGCGAACGTCGCGCCGGCGACGTAGCCGCCGTAGCCGTTGCGCACGGTCTCGCCGCCGACGACGTAGTCGACGTCGGTCCAGGCGATCCCCGCGTCGGCGAGGGCCGCGCGAGCGGCGTGGACGCCGTAGGTGACGAAATTCTTGCCCCACTTGCCCCACGGGTGCATCCCGACGCCCGCGACGGCGACCTGCTGCCCGCTCACTGGTCGGCCTCCTGCCCGAGCTCGACGACCGGCTTCCAGCGCCAGATCGTCCGCTCGGTCGCGCCCGCCTCACCCTGGTCGCCCGAGTCCTCGACGTACAGCGTCTCGACGACCAGCTCGGCCTCGGCACCGACCCGCAGGTCACCCACGCCGTACCCGTCGGCGACCTGGCCGAGCACCACCAGGCCCTCGGCCAGCTCGACCGCGGCCAGGGCGAAGGGCACGTAGGCGTCTCCGCTGCCGTGGGAGGGCGCGATGTAGGGCTCCGGCGGCTGGTACTGCGCGTCGGTGTAGCTCCAGATGCGGCCACGTCGCGAGAGCTCGACGGTGTCGAAGGACTCCCCCGCGCACGCGGGGTTGCGGCAGAAGCCCGCACCCCCGGCCGTGGGCGGGAAGTACGTCGAGGTGCAGGTGGTGCAGCGGGAGCCGAGCAGCGCCGGCGCCGAGCCGTCGCCGCCGGTCGTGAACCAGCCCTCGATCGCGGGGGTGGCGGTCATGGAGCCTCCAGAGCGCTTGAGTTGAGCACGTCAAAACTAGAACGTGTTCTTACTCTAGTGCTCCGGAGGCTCGGCGTCAGCCTCGGGCGAGATAGGTGAGCAGGTCCTGACGGGTCAGGACGCCGATCGGCTTGCCGTCCTCGTGGACCAGGACGGCGTCGGCGGTCTCGAGCATGCTCACCGCGGCCGAGGCTTCCTCGCCCGAGCCGATCGTCGGCAGCGGACCCGACATGTGCTGCTCGACCGAGTCGGTCAACGAGGCGGTGCCGGCGAAGAGCGCGTCGAGCAGCGCCCGGTCGGAGACCGACCCGGCGACCTCGGCCGCCACGATCGGCGGCTCGGCACGCACGACCGGCATCTGCGAGACGCCGTACTCCTGGAGGATGGCGACGGCCTCGGCGACGGTCTCGCTGGGGTGGGTGTGCACGAGCTCGGGCATCCCGCCGGACTTGCCGCGCAGCACCTCCCCCACGGTCCGAGTCGACGCGCCGGTGCCGCTGGCGAAGCCGTAC
>NZ_JAXMNS010000227.1:0-6043 GCF_034670285.1 Nocardioides sp.
CCGCGCTGCGGGTTGGGGTCCTCGTAGAGCGGGGTGCCGTCGAAGTTGACCAGCGCCCACTCGTCGGTCGCGAAGTGACCCGGCACCCAGTCGAGGATCACGCCGATGCCGGCCTGGTGGAAGCGGTCGACGAGACGCTTGAAGCCGTCGGGGTCGCCGTAGCGGGAGTCGGGAGCGAAGTACGACGTCACGTGGTAGCCCCACGAGCCGCCGAAGGGGTGCTGCATCACCGGCATCAGCTCGACGTGGGTGAAGCCGAGGTTCGACAGGTAGGGCACCAGGTCGTCGGCCATCTCGTCGTAGGACCAGAAGCCGCCACCGGGGTGACGCTTCCAGGAGCCGAGGTGCAGCTCGTAGGTCGACATCGGCTCGTCGATCGGCTGCTTCTCGGCGCGAGCCGCCATCCAGGCCTCGTCGCCCCACACGTGGGTCGACTCGTGCACGCGCGACGACGTCGCGGGCGCGACCTCGGCGTGGAAGGCCATCGGGTCGGCCTTCTCCCGCCAGACGTCGTCGGCCCCGAGCACGACGAACTTGTACGACGTGCCCGACGCGACGCCCGGCACGAACAGCTCCCACACGCCCGACTGACCGAGCTGGCGCATCGGGTGCTCGCGGCCGTCCCAGGAGTTGAAGTCGCCCTTGATGCGCAGCGCGCGCGCCGAGGGCGCCCACACCGCGAACGACGTGCCGGTGATCGGCTCGCCGCCCGGGACGTCGTAGCTCTGCACGCGGGCGCCGAGGACCTGCCAGAGGTTCTCGTGACGGCCCTCGTTGACGAGGTGCAGGTCGACCTCACCGAGGGTCGGCAGGAAGCGGTAGGGGTCGTCGACGACGATCTCGCCCTGCCCGTAGTCGACGACCACGCGGTAGTCGGGCACCTCGCTGCTCGCGACGGCACCGACCCAGATGCCCCCGTGCTCGTGCTCGAGCACGGTGTCACCGCCGTCGTGGCGCACCAGCACCCGTTCGGCGAGCGGCTTGAGCACGCGGAAGGTCGTCACGCCCTCGTGGACGTGCGGACCGAGGACGGCGTGCGGGTGACCGTGGTCGCCGCGCACGATCTGGTCGAGCTCGCCCCGTCCGACGGAGGCCGGCTGTGGGGTGGGCCCAGAGGTGGGCCCAGAGGTGGGCTGGGACGGCGTACTCATCGTGATGCTCCGATCCGTGCGATCGCCCGGAGTGGGATCTCCACCCAGGTCGGTCGGTTGCGGGTCTCGTAGACGGTCTCGTAGACAGCTTTGTCGGCGACGTAGGCGTCGAGCAGGGTCAGCTCGTCGGCGGAAAGCTCTCCGCCGGTGTAGGAACCGACGAAGTAGCGCTGGTTGCGAGCGGTCCACTCCAGACCCCGCTCGTGGCGGTCGTCGGCTTCCTCGTCGTCGACGTCGGTGTACTGGCGCTCGACGGCGTGCGGGGCGTAGGCGAAGGACCGCAGCATCCCGGCGACGTCGCGCCAGGGGGAGTCCGGCAGGACCCGCTCGCTGAGCGCCTTGGCCGGCTCGCCTTCGAAGTCGACGATCTTCCAGCCCAGCGCGGTCCGCAGGGTCTGGCCGAGGTGGAGGTCACCGTGCACGCGCTGCACCGGCACCTCCTCGATCGCGGCCAACCGGTCGAAGAGAGCGCGCAGCGACGACTCGTGCTCGGCGAGCTGGGGGACGACGTCCAGCGCGGCCGTGAGCCGCTGGCGCATCTGCTCGGCGACGAAGGCTCCCGGCACGCTGCTGCAGGCGAAGCCCTTGGCCAGCTCGGCGTGCACCGCGGCCAGGGTCTCGCCGAGTCGGCCGGCCTCGCCGGCGAAGTCGCCCCCGGCCTCGCGTGCGGCGAGGTCGGCGTCGGCATACAGATTGCGCACGCTGGTCAGGGCGAGGTCCCACCCGTCGCTGGCGGTGCGCAGGAACTGCTGGAGCATCCCGAGGTGGAGCATCTGCTCGCCCTCGCCGTACGACACCCATCCGTAGAGGTGGGCGACGTCGCTCGATCCCGCCCGGGTCAGCACCTCGTGGGTGGTGATGTCGGGGTTGGCCCCGGGCGTGACCTTGCGGAACACCTTGAGCACGGCGTCCTCGCCGAAGGCGACCGAGGAGTTCGACTGCTCGCCGGTGAAGAGGGTCGAGACGGCCTCGAGGTCGAGGTCGTGACCCGGGAGTCGGTGGAAGTCCAGACCACCCACGTGCTGCGGGGCAGCTGCGCCGAACGCCTGGAGCCAGCGGTCCATCGCCTGGCGGTCGTGCAGGGCGTCGTAGGCGTGCACCCATCCCATGCCCGGGTCGTCCCACCATCCGATGAAGGCGTGGTCGAGGCGATGCTCGGGATCGGTGTAGAGCGCCAGCGGCACCTGGTAGAGCTCGACGGCGTCCTCGGCACCCGCGGCGACGTCGGAGTAGGTCAGCTCGACGAGGAGGACGACGACGCGGGGGTAGGGCCCGGTGTCGCTGAGCGTGCCGATGCGCCGGACGCCGCTGACGTCGTAGGGCCGCCCCTTGCCGCCGAACCAACGCGTCTTGGTGAGGTAGGTGACCAGGACCTGCGGGTCGATGTGGTCGCTGGAGTCGGAGACCGCAGGGGAGGCGGGGGAGCCGGGGGAGCCGGGAGTGCTCGGATCGCTCACAGCAGCTGCCCTTCGTCGGAGGTCTCGCTGGGGACGAGGCGGAACCAGTAGAAGCCGTAGCCGCTGAGCGTCAGCAGGTAGGGCAGCTCGCCGATCCGCGGGAACTGCACGCCGCCGAGCATCTCGACCGGCACCAGCCCCTCGAAGCGCCGCAGGTCGAGCTCGACCGGTTGCGGGAAGCGCGAGAGGTTGTTGACGCACAGGATGACGTCGCCGGGGAGGTCTGGATCGGCGCCCGGCTCGTGGTACTCCCGGGCGTAGGACAGCACGGTCGAGTTGGAGCCGCCGACGTCGTGGAACTCGCCGAGACCGAACGCGGGGTGCTGGCGCCGGGCGTGGATCATCCGACGCATCCAGTGCAGCAAGGACGACGGGTTCTCCAGCTCGGCCTCGACGTTGACGCTCTGGTAGCCGTAGACCGGGTCCTGGATCGCCGGGAGGAACAGCTTGCCGGGGGTGGCCGAGGAGAAGCCGGCGTTGCGGTCGGGGGTCCACTGCATCGGCGTACGGACGCCGTCGCGGTCACCGAGCCAGATGTTGTCGCCCATGCCGATCTCGTCGCCGTAGTAGAGCACCGGTGAGCCCGGCAGCGAGAGCAGCAGTGCGTGGAACAGCTCGATCTGGTTGACGTCGTTGTCGAGCAGCGGGGCGAGCCGACGCCGGATGCCGATGTTGGCCTTCATCCGCGGGTCCTTGGCGTACTCACCCCACATGTAGTCGCGGTCCTCGTCGCTGACCATCTCGAGGGTGAGCTCGTCGTGGTTGCGCAGGAAGATGCCCCACTGGCTGCCGCCGGGGATGGCGGGGGTCTGCTCGAGGATCTCCGAGATCGGGAAGCGCGACTCACGCCGTACGGCCATGAAGATGCGCGGCATCACCGGGAAGTGGAAGCACATGTGGCACTCGTCGCCCACCCACTCGCCCTCTTCGGTGGTGGTGCCACCGAAGTAGTCGACGACGTCCGCGGGCCACTGGTTGGCCTCGGCCAGCAGGATCTTGCCGGGGTACTTCTCGTCGACGAAGCGGCGCACCTTGCGGAGGAACTCGTGGGTCTCGGGAAGGTTCTCCCCGTTGGTGCCCGGGCGCTCGTAGAGGTAGGGCACCGCGTCGAGGCGGAAGCCGTCGAGGCCCATGTCGAACCAGAACGAGATCGCCTCGAGGATGGCGTCGTGCACGTCCGGGTTGTCGTAGTTGAGGTCCGGCTGGTGGGAGAAGAAGCGGTGCCAGAAGTACTGCTGGCGCACCGGGTCCCAGGTCCAGTTGGACGGCTCGGTGTCGACGAAGATGACCCGGGCCTCCTGGTAGAGCTCGTCGGTGTCAGACCAGACGTAGAAGTCGCCGTAGGGCCCGTCAGGGTCCTCGCGGCTCGCCTGGAACCACGGGTGCGCGTCACTGGTGTGGTTCATGACGAAGTCGATGATCACCCGGATGCCGCGGGCGTGGGCCTCGTCGAGGAAGTGGTGGAAGTCCTCGACGGTGCCGGCCTCGGGAAGGATGTTGGTGAAGTCGGCGACGTCGTAGCCCCCGTCGCGCAACGGCGAGGAGAAGAACGGCGGCACCCACAGGCAGTCGACGCCGAGCCACTGCAGGTAGTCGAGCTTCTCGGTGAGGCCCTTGAAGTCGCCCGTGCCGTCGCCGTTGGAGTCACGGAAGCTGCGCACCATGACCTCGTAGAAGACCGCCGTGCGGAACCAGTCGGGGGTGTCGGTGATCGGTGTGCCGGGCACGGACGCCCGGGGGTCGGGGTGAGCGTCGCTCACGCGGGCCTCCTCACGGTGAGCACGTGCGCCGGCTCGTGACCGGGGTCCAGACGCACGTAGTCGTGCTCGCCCCAGGTCCAGTCGGCACCGGTGATCTCGTCGTGGACGACGAACGAGTCGGACCAGTCGAGGCCGAGGGCCGGCATGTCGAGGTGGATCATCGTCTCGCGGGTGCCGTGGGGGTCGAGGTTGATCACCACGATCACGATGTCGTCCGCCCCGGTGGCTGGGCCCGACGAAGCCCGCTTGCTGAACACCAGGATGTTCTCGTCGTCGGCCGAGTGGATGGTCACGTTGCGCAACCGCTGGAGCGCGACGTGGCTGCGCCGGATCTCGTTGAGGCGGGTGAGGTACGGCGCGAGCGTGCGCCCCTGTGCCTCGGCTCCGGCCCAGTCGCGGATGCGGATCTGGAACTTCTCGGTGTCGAGGTACTCCTCGCTGCCGGGCTTGAGCGCGACGTGCTCGAACAGCTCGTAGCCGGCGTACACCCCCCAGCTCGGGCTGCCGGTGGCCGCGAGCGCGGCACGGATCTTGAACGCCGCCGGGCCGCCGTACTGGAGGGACTCGTGAAGGATGTCGGGGGTGTTGACGAAGAAGTTCGGCCGCATCACCGAGTCGGACTCCGAGCTGACCTCGCGCAGGTAGTCCTCGATCTCCCAGCGCTTGGTGCGCCAGGTGAAGTAGGTGTAGCTCTGGTGGAAGCCGACCGACCCGAGGCCGTGCATCATCGGCGGACGGGTGAAGGCCTCGGAGAGGAACAGCACGTCGGGATCGGTGCGGCGGATCTCGCCGAGCAGCCACTCCCAGAACTGCAGCGGCTTGGTGTGGGGGTTGTCGACGCGGAAGATCCGGACGCCGTGGCTCATCCAGAGCCGCACGACTCGGAGCACCTCGCGGCAGATGCCGGCCGGGTCGTTGTCGAAGTTGACCGGGTAGATGTCCTGGTACTTCTTGGGAGGGTTCTCGGCGTAGGCGATGGTGCCGTCGGCGCGGGTGGTGAACCACTCCGGGTGGGTCGAGACCCACGGGTGGTCCGGCGCAGCCTGGAGGGCCAGGTCGAGGGCGACCTCCAGCCCGAGCTCACCGGCTCGGGCCACGAAGGCGTCGAAGTCGGCGAACGTGCCGAGCTCGGGGTGGATGGCGTCGTGGCCGCCGTCCTTGCTGCCGATCGCCCAGGGTGAGCCGGGATCGGTGGGCCCAGGGGTGAGGGTGTTGTTGGGACCCTTGCGGTTGACCTCGCCGATCGGGTGGATCGGTGGGAGGTAGACGATGTCGAACCCCATGGCGGCGGCCCGCTCGAGTCCGACCACGGCGGTCTCGAAGGTGCCGCTGGTGATCGCCCCCGTGTCGGGATCCTGGGTGGCGCCCTCGGAGCGTGGGAAGAACTCGTACCAGCTGCCGTAGAGCGCCCGCTCGCGATCGGCGTACGCCGGAAACGGACCCTCGACGGTGAGGAGCTCGCGCAGCGGGTGGGCCTCCAGCACGGCTCGGACGTCGTCACCTAGCAGCTGTGCCAGACGGGCCTCGTCGGGTCGGCCGGCGTCGCGAGCGGCATTGAGGGCGGCGTCGAGGACCTTCGCCTCGGCCTTGGCCTTGCGGGGCAGGTCGGCCCGCACGCGGGCGAGGAGCAGGTCGGCCTCGGTGAGGCAAAAGCGAAGTGCGACCGGGACGAAAA
>NZ_JAXMNS010000228.1:0-6030 GCF_034670285.1 Nocardioides sp.
CTCTTCCGATCTCCGAGTCGGCGCGTTGTCGCGCCGACTCGGCGAGGAACTGACGGGCGGGGTGCTCAGACGGTGACGTTCTCGAGCATCTCGGTGACCAGCGCAGCGATCGGGGAACGCTCGGAGCGGGTGAGGGTGATGTGGGAAAAGAGCGGGTGGCCCTTGAGCTTCTCGATCACCGCCACGACACCGTCGTGACGTCCGACGCGCAGGTTGTCGCGCTGCGCGACGTCGTGGGTGAGCACGACCTTCGAGTTGGCGCCGATGCGCGAGAGCACGGTCAGCAGCACGTTGCGCTCCAACGACTGTGCCTCGTCGACGATCACGAAGGCGTCGTGCAGCGAGCGGCCGCGGATGTGGGTCAGCGGGAGCACCTCGAGCATGCCGCGGGCGAGGATCTCGTCGATGACGTCAGTAGAGGTCATCGAGCCGAGGGTGTCGAAGACGGCCTGGCCCCAGGGCGACATCTTCTCCGTCTCCGAGCCCGGCAGGTAGCCGAGCTCCTGACCCCCGACGGCGAAGAGCGGACGGAACACGACGACCTTCTTGTGCTGGCCACGCTCGAGCACCGCCTCGAGCCCGGCGCACAGCGCCATGGCCGACTTGCCGGTGCCGGCGCGACCGCCGAGGCTCACGATCCCGACCTCGGGGTCGAGCAGCATCTCCAACGCCACGCGCTGCTCGGCGCTGCGCCCGTGGATGCCGAACGCCTCGCGGTCGCCGCGCACAAGGTGCACCTGCTTGTCCGGACCGACCCGACCCAGCGCCGTGCCGCGGTCGGAGAGCAGCACCAGCCCCTGGTGGCACGGGAAGTCGCGCGCCGACTCGAGGTCGAGGACGCCGTCGTCGTACAGCTCGTCGATCTCGGCGGCGGCGACGTCGAGCTCGGCCATGCCGGTGTAGCCGGTGTCGGAGTCGCTGATCGCCTCGGCGCGGTACTCCTGGGCGTCGAGGCCGACCGCGGACGCCTTGATGCGCAGCGGCAGGTCCTTGGAGACCAGGGTGACCGCGCAGCCCTCCTGCGACAGGTTGTAGGCCACGGCCAGGATCCGGGTGTCGTTGTCACCCAGGCGGAAGCCCGAGGGCAGCGACCCGGCGTCGGTGTGGTTGAGCTCGACGCGCAGCGTGCCACCCTCGTCGCCGACCGGGACCGGCTCGTCGAGCCGTCCGTGCTCGATGCGGAGCTCGTCGAGGTTGCGCAGCGCCGAGCGGGCGAAGTAGCCCAGCTCGGGGTGGTGCCGCTTGCCCTCGAGCTCGGTGATCACCACGACCGGCAGGACGACCTCGTGCTCGGCGAAGCGGCGCAGCGCGCCCGGATCGGCGAGCAGGACGCTGGTGTCGAGCACGTAGGTGCGAGTGGCCGGGGTACTTGGTGCAGTCACGGTGTTCGCCCTTCAGGGACCGTGCGCGCACTCGACGCTCGGCCCTCAGTCGCCACAGATGGACCGGGAGAGGGCCCGGACGCCGGAGTGCCGGCGTCCTTCCGCCGGGCGCGGGCAGCAGGTGGACACCTGCGGACCTCGTCCGACGTACAGGTCGTGAGTTCTCACGAGCGGGCCTCCTGGTATCAGCGGGCTTCCCCACCCGCCGACCTCACGAACGTACGCCGCAGCCACCCCCCGCCAGAGCGACACGCCCGGACGCCCAGGTGAAGTTCGCGTTACGTGCAGGGGTCGCGCTCACGAGCCGTCCTTCGAGACGCTCGCTGCGCTCGCTCCTCAGGAACCAGAGCGGAGAGCACTCGCTCCGCTCGCGCTCACGAGCCGAATCTGCGCTCGCGCTGGGCGTAGGCGCGGATGGCTCGCAGGAAGTCGACGCGACGGAAGTCGGGCCAGTAGGCCTCGCAGAAGTAGAACTCCGACTTGGCGCTCTGCCACAGCAGGAACCCACCGAGACGCTGCTCGCCCGAGGTGCGGATGACGAGGTCGGGGTCGGGCTGGCCCTTGGTGTAGAGGTGGTCGGAGATGTCCTCGACGTCGAGCACCTGGGCCAGCTCCTCGAGCGAGGTGCCGCGCAGCGCGTGCTCGTGCAGCAGCGAGCGGACGGCGTCGGCGATCTCCCGGCGCCCGCCGTAGCCCACGGCGACGTTGACGAGCATCCCGTCGACATCGGCGGTCGCCTCCGCGGCGTTCTTGAGCCGCCGCGCGATGTGGTCGGGCAGCAGGTCGAGCGCGCCCACGGGGTGGAGGCGCCAACGGCGTTGGTCGGCGAGCGAGTCGACGGCGTCGGCGATGATCTCGAGCAGCGGCGCGAGCTCGGCCTCGGTGCGGTTGAGGTTGTCGGTGCTCAGCAGCCACAGCGTGACCACCTTGATGCCGACCTCGTCGCACCAGCCCAGCAGCGGCTCGATGTTGGCCGCTCCCGCCCGGTGCCCGTGAGCGGTGTCGCGGCCCACGGCCTTGGCCCAGCGACGGTTGCCGTCGAGCATGACGCCGACGTGCTGCGGGAGGTCACCCGACATCCGGCGCAGCATCCGCGCCTCGTAGGCGGGGTAGAGCACCCGCCTGAGTCCCGTCTTCCAGTCCGCCACCTCGCGATCGTAGCCACTTTCGGGTGGTTCAGTGCGCCATCAGGACCGCACGGTGCGCCTCAGGCTGACACGATGGGGACACGACGGACGGCGGGGACGGTACCCGCTCCGCGCTCTCGAGAGGACGACGATGCACCCTTCCTGGCACCCGGACCCCACCGGCCGGCACGAGCTGCGTTACTGGGACGGCTCGATCTGGACCGACCACGTCGCCAACCAGGGGGTGCAGGCGATGGACCCCCTGATGCCGCAGGCCGAGCCGACCCCGCAGGTGCAGGAGACGTCCCCCGAAACCGAGTCCGAGTCCGAGCCCGAGCAGCCGGCGTCGTACGGCGCCGACCCGTTCGGCGCGTCCGGACCGGTCCCGCAGACCGATGCCCCGGAGGCGTCCGAGCTGTCGGACACGTCCGCGACGCCTGAGACAGCCGCGTCGCACGAGGGGCACGTGACGAACGAGGCCCTCGGGTCCGTGGACGAGTCGCCCGAGCCCCAGGCCACCGCCTACTCCCCCGCACCGGCTGCTGCCGCACCGGCGGCGGGCTTCGCGCGGGACGCCTTCGCCGGCATCACCGGCGACCTCATCGACGGCCGCTTCTCGGAGAAGAACGGCGCCGGGGTGGAGCGTCAGAACAACCGGATGCTCCGGGTGCGGGTGACCGAGCCGTTCATGGCCCGTCAGGGGTCGATGGTGGCCTACCAGGGCGACGTGCGCTTCAACTACCAGGGCGGCGGTGCGGCCAAGTTCTTGAAGAAGGCCTTCACCGGGGAGGGGTTGTCGCTCATGCGCGTGGAGGGGTCCGGCGACGTCTTCCTCGCCGACCAGGGCCACCACGTGCACATCCTCAACCTCCACGACACCGGGATCTCGATCAGCGGCACCAGCGTCCTGGCCTTCTCGGCCGGCCTGGAGTGGAACATCGAGCGCGTCAAGGGCGGCAGCATCGCGACCGGCGGGCTGTTCAACACCACCGTGCGCGGCACCGGCTGGGTGGCGATCACCACGGACGGCGAGCCGGTCGTGCTCAACGCCGGCGAGGCAGCGACCTTCGCCGACACCGACGCGGTGGTGGCCTGGTCGGCCCACCTCCAGACGAGCCTGCGCTCGACCATGTCGGCCGGTGCCCTGATCGGCCGCGGCTCCGGCGAGGCACTCCAGGTGACCTTCTCGGGCCAAGGCTTCGTCATCGTGCAGCCCTCCGAGGGCGCCGTCGTTCCGCCCCACTCGCACTGATCACTGCTCTCCCGCCCGTCGCCGTCCAGATCTCCACGATCCCTCGCGGCGGGCGGGAGATCCCCCGCTAGGATTGCCGACATGGATCGCCCCCTCCACCACGCCAACGAAGCCGTCCGGGCAGGCCTGGACACGATCCACGACAAGGTCTCGGAGAAGTTCCACGAGGCCAAGCCCAAGCTCCGCGGTCGCTCGCACCTGCTGCTGACCCCGCTGGCGCTCGCGGGCGGGATCGTGCTGATCGTCCTCTCCCCGACCACGTCGACCCGGATCGGGTCAGCGGTGTTCGCCGTCAGCGCACTGCTGCTCTTCGGCGTCTCGGCGATCTACCACACCGGCACGTGGTCACCGCGGGTCTGGGCGGCGCTGCGGCGCTTCGACCACGCCAACATCTTCGTGCTCATCGCCGGGTCCTACACGCCGCTGACGCTGATGCTGCTCGAGGGCACCCAGCGCACGGTGCTGCTCACGACCGTGTGGTCGTGCGCCATCCTCGGCGTGCTGTTCCGCGTGTTCTGGATCGGCGCCCCGCGCTGGCTCTACACCCCGCTCTACATCGGGTTGGGCTGGGCCGCGGTGTTCTTCATCCCCGGCTTCATCGACGGCGGCCAGCGGGTGCTCGGCACGTCGATGACGATCGCCGTGCTCACCCTCATCGCCGCCGGCGGCGCGCTCTACACCGCGGGCGGGATCATCTACGGCTTCAAGCGGCCCAACCCGTGGCCGCAGTACTTCGGCTTCCACGAGATCTTCCACAGCTTCACGATCCTGGCCTTCGTGGCCCACTACGTCAGCATCTCGCTGGCGACCTACTCGCTGCGCTGACCCTTCCGTCACCAGCGGTGGTTACGGTGGACCCATGGCTACCGTCGAGCTGACCGATGACAACTTCAACTCCCACATCGAGGAGAACGGCATCCTCTTCGTGGACTTCTGGGCGAGCTGGTGCGGACCGTGCAAGCAGTTCGCGCCCACTTACGAAGCCGCTTCCGAGGCGAACCCCGACATCGTGTTCGGGTCGATCAACACCGAGGAGCAGCAGCAGCTCTCCGCTGCGGCCGGGATCAAGTCGATCCCGACCCTGATGGTGTTCCGCGAGAAGGTGCTCGTCTTCTCGCAGCCCGGTGCCCTGCCGCCCGAGGGCCTCGACCAGGTGATCGCGGGCGTCCGCGGCCTCGACATGGCCGACGTCCACCGCCAGGTCGCCGAGCAGCAGGCCGCTGAGGGCCAGGCCTGACACGACGAAGCGACTCCGGCGTCGCTGCTGAGCAGCGACGCCGGAGCTGCGTCAACGTCCGGCGCGCTTCCAGCGGCGCGCCAGCCCGGTGGGCTCGGCGTCCTTGGGGAGCGTCGAGCTGCCGCCGTGCAGCAGGGTCATCATCTGCGCCAGCTGGGCGTCCATCTTCTCGGTGCGCTGGAACGACGTCAGCGCCATCACCGGCTTGAACCGCTGCCGGGCGATCGCCTTCGCGTAGGTGAACTCCTTGAGCCCGTCGGGGCCGTGGATGCGCCCGAAGCCGGAGTCACCCACGCCGCCGAAGGGCAGCGACGGAATCGCCGCGAAGGCGATGATGCCGTTGACGGCCGTCATCCCCGAGCGGATCTGCTCGGCGATCTCCATGCCCCGTGACTTCGAGAACACCGTGGAGCCCAGGCCGTACCTGGTGGCGTTGGTGAGCTCGATGGCCTCCTCCATCGTGGCGACCTTGCGCACCGTGACGGTCGGGCCGAAGGTCTCCTCGGTCACCGCCAGGGAGTCCTCGGGGACGTCGACGAGGATGGTTGGCTGCACGAACCGCTCCCCCACCGCCTCGACGCCGCCGAGCAGCGCGCGTCCACCCTTGGCCAGTGCGTCGGAGATGTGGGACCGGATGACATCGAGCTGGCTCGGCATCGTGATCGGACCGAGCTGGGAGCCCGGCGAGGCGTCGGCGCGCAGGTTCTGGGCCTTGGCGACCAGGGTGGTGACGAACTCGTCGTAGACGCGCTCGTGCACGTAGACGCGCTCCACGCCGATGCAGGTCTGTCCGGCGTTCGAGCACGCGCCCCATAGGGCCGCGTCGGCGGCAGCCTCGACGTCGGCGTCCTTGTCGACGATGACGGCGTCCTTGCCGCCGGCCTCGATGATGACCGGGGTCAAGGTCTCGGCGCACGCAGCCATCACCCGCTTGCCGGTGGCCGTGGAGCCGGTGAAGGCGACCTTGTCGGCACCGGCGTGACACAGGGCTGCGCCGGTCTCGCCGAGCCCGGTGACGGTGGTGAAGACGGG
>NZ_JAXMNS010000229.1:0-6029 GCF_034670285.1 Nocardioides sp.
AACCCGGTCGGGCGCAGCAGCAGGTCGCACCCGGTGAGCAGTGCCGCGACGGGGCCGCCGAAGCGCGGCTGCTCGAGCACGAACGTCACCGGGCGCTCCGTGGGCACCTGCTCGCCCACCACGACCACCTCGGCGGCGTCGACGACGGCGTCCAGCGCGTGCTCCAGGAGCGTGCGCCCGCCGACCTCCGTCGAGGCCTTGTCGAAGCCCCCCAGGCGGACCGCGCGGCCGCCGGCGAGCACGACCGCCCCATAGCTCGTCAGGTCGTCGTCGAGAGCCGCCATGGCCAGATCCTCGCAGGAGGACCTCGGCAGTGGCAGGCTGGAGGACGTGACCGACCCCGACCCGTCCGGCGACGTGCTGCGCCTCGCCCTCGTGCAGGAGGCCTCCGGCCTCGACCCGGCGGCCAATCGCGACCGCCTGGCCGCGCTCGTGCCCGACGGCACCGACCTGACCGTGCTGCCCGAGGCCTTCGCCCGCGACTTCGGCGAGGCCGGCTCCGACGTCAGCCCTTACGCCGAGCCGGTCGACGGCCCGTTCGCCGCCACGCTCGCCGAGGTGGCCGCGGCCCGTGACACCACCGTCGTCGCGGGGATGTTCGAGTCGACGTCCGACCCTGACGACAGCCGCCCCTTCAACACCCTCCTCGCCCGCGGCGCCGCCAGCGGGGAGTACCGCAAGATCCACCTCTACGACTCCTTCGGCTACCGCGAGTCCGAGCGGCTCCTCGCCGGCGACCCGACGCCGACCGTGCTCGACGTTCGTGGCTGGAAGGTCGGGCTGATGACCTGCTACGACCTCCGCTTCCCCGAGCTCGCGCGGCTGCTCGTCGACGCCGGCGCCGAGCTGCTCGTCGTCCCGGCCGCCTGGGTGGCGGGCGAGCGCAAGGTCGACCACTGGCGCACCCTCGTGCGGGCGAGGGCGATCGAGAACACCGTCTTCGTCGCTGCGGCCGCGCAGCCGGGTCCGCGCTACAGCGGGCACTCGTTGGTGGTCGACCCGTTGGGCGACGTGCTGGTCGAGGCCGGTGATGACGCCGAGGTCGTGCGCGCCGAGGTGAGCCGCGCCACCCTTGCGGCGGCACGCCGTACCAACCCGTCGCTGCTCAACCGGCGTCTGTAACCTCGTTTCTCATGTCCAGGTTCCTGCGTCGACGCCGCTCACCCGAGCAGCCGACCCCCGAACCGGTGGCCTACCTCGAGCTGCCCGACGAGGACGACGAGGACGACGCCGGCCCGATCGGCGCGCCGATCAGCAGCCCGGTCAGCAACCCCGTCACGATCCCGTCCGTCGCACCGGTCAATCCGCCGGCCCCGGTCGCCCCTCCGACCCCGCCGACCCCGCCGACCCCGCCGACCCCGGCGGCCCCGGCCGTCGAGCCCGCCATCCCGGTGAGTCCAGCGG
This sequence comes from Nocardioides sp., assembly GCF_034670285.1. Lineage (GTDB taxonomy): Bacteria > Actinomycetota > Actinomycetes > Propionibacteriales > Nocardioidaceae > Nocardioides. The sequence goes on from NZ_JAXMNS010000229.1 coordinate 1,405, forward strand.
TCGTGGCGCTCCCGGCGCCACCGGCGCCCGCTGTCCCGCCGGCGCCGCCTGCGTCCAGCACGCCTCCAGCTGCCCCCACACCCTCTGCTGCAGACCAGGGCGACCAGCAGGCCCAGCAGGACTCGACCGAGACCACCCGCAGGCCGTGGGACGGTCTCGCCGAGCGCATCGAGACCTTCGGCGACTCCCGCTGGCCGGTGCGCGGCTGGGGTCTCGCGATCGCGGTGGCGCTGGCGGCCCTGATCTGCGCGATGGTCCCGGTCGGTCCGTCGTGGCTGGGCCAGGCCGGCGCGGTGGTCGTGGCGAGCGCCTACTCGTGGGCGCTGGCCGGTCGCACCGGTGGCCGCCCCGTCGTCTTCGGCTCGCTCGCCGCGGCCCTCGGCCTCGCGGCCCTGATCTCGGGGCGCGACGACCTCGCCACCGGGGCTGCGGTGATGACCTGTGTGGTCAGCGCCGTCCTGGCGGTCATGATCACCGTCCCGGCCCGCACCTTCGCCCGCGCGGTGCGTGAGTGCGTGATCGCCGTGGTCGTGGCCGGCATCGGCGCCCTGGCGACGGTCGGCTTCGAGCCTGTAGTCACGGTCGCCGACTTCGAGTACGCCACCTTCGGGATCGCCCTGGCCATGGTGTTCGTCGTGGTCTACCGCCTCGGTGCCGGCCTGCACGGCCTCGGCCGCCGGGGGGCGGTGATCGTGCTCGTCGGGGGAGTCCTCGTCGTGATCACGGTGCTCTACGCCGAGCTGCTGCGCCGCTACGGCACCCCCACGATCGTGGAGTCCTCGCTCGACATCGTCCGCTGGAGCCGCGACAACCTCGGTGCCTTCCCCCGTCCGCTCGAGGCGGTGCTCGGGATCCCCGCGCTCGCGTACGGCGTCCACATGCGTGCGCGCCGTCGGCAGGGCTGGTGGGTGTGCGCCTTCGGGGTCGCCGCCACGGCCGCCACGGCCAACAGCCTGGTCAACCCGACCATCGGACTCACCGAGACCGGACTGTCGGTGCTCTACGGGCTTCTCGTCGGGCTGGCGATCGGCTACCTCGTCATCCGACTCGACCTGTTCCTCACCGGCTCCGGAGGCGGTGCCCGCAGCAGCGGACGGCGCAGCCGCGTCGACGAGGAGGCCGCGGCCTCGCGCCCCGAGCCACGCCGTACCCAGCCGTTGCGGTGAGGTCCTCGCGGCCGGACGAGACGCGCGTGCCCACGTACTGAGCGGTAACGAATAGCGTCTCTGTCATGGCCCGTGAGCAGGTGATCGAGATCGTGTCCGAGATGGTCGCTGGTGTGCTCGGCGTGAGCGTCGAGGTCGGCGCCCGGGTCGCGGCCGGCGACGAGGTCGCGCTGCTGGAGTCGATGAAGATGGAGATCCCGGTGATCGCTGAGGTCCCCGGCGTCGTGACGGCCGTGAAGGTCGCCGCGGGCGACGTCGTCCAGGAGGGCGACGTGCTGCTGGTGCTGTCGCCCTGACTGCGGCTGACTAGACTCCGGGGTGCAGTGGCCCCGGCCGCTGCGAGGAGGGGTGCCGGAGCGGCCGATCGGAACCGCCTTGAAAGCGGTCGTAGGGAGACCTACCGCGGGTTCGAATCCCGCCCCCTCTGCCAGCTGGTCGGTTGATCCTCACACGTTCTCGGGAGTGTCTGTGCACCGCTCTGTCCCCGCTCTTCTGACGGCAGCCGCCCTGGTGCTCGCGGTCGGCGCGCCCGCCGAGGCGAAGTCGAAGTCCTTCCGCGACAAGCGCGGCGACGTCGCGAGCACCAACGACGTCCTCAGGACCAAGGTCGCCAACGGACGACGCATCGGCGTCCGCATCAAGCACGTCGACCTGCGCCGCGACGTGAGCGACGTCCAGTTCAAGGTGCAGTCGCGCGGGTCCGACGCCGAGTACGTCGTCTTCGCCGCTGTCGACGGCTCCTACGCCCAGGTCATCGACTTCAACGAAGCCCCGACGACACGCGAGTGCCCCGGGCTGCGCGTGTCGGCCTCGGTCCGCAAGGACGTCACGAAGCTGTCGGTCCCGCGCACGTGCGTGGGCAACCCATCGGGCGCAGTACGGCTGAGCCCGCGCGTGCAGTGGTCGGACGACGGCAGCCTGGGCGACTGGTCGATCAACGGCAACGACCACTTCACGCCGTACATCAAGCGTTGAGGCCACTCGACTCAGCTGGAGTGCGCTTCCTCCACGGTCGAGGCCATGGCCTCGAGCGCTCGCATGCGTGAGGCATGGGTGCCCTCGGTGGCGAGGTAGCACCGCGCCTCGGACACCCCGAGCACGGTGAGGCCGAGCAGCGCCTCCCGGCAACGCTCACGGGCTCCGGCGAGATCGAGCGGATCGACGGATGCATCGACCGTGCGGTGCAGGGTGGCCGGGTCGCGGTCGGTCTCGGCGCACGCGACATCGAGGGCGCCCAGCAGCCCGGCGAGCTCCACGTGGTCGGGATCGGGAGCCACCCAGGTGTTCCAGAGATCGGCGTACCGAGCCGCCACGCGCATCGACCGGGGCCCCCGAGCGGCCACGGCCAGCGGGGGTCCGTAGCCCTGGGGGGTCGGGAGCACCATCTCGGCCCGTTCGGCGCGGGTCGTGGCGCCCACGACGTCCGCGCGTCCCTCGCGGAGCAGGGCGTGCAGGATCTCGACCGTGTCGGCCAGCCGCTGCGACCGGTCGTCAGCATCGACCCCCACCGCCGCGTAGTCGAAGCTGTTGCCCGACCCGATCCCGAGCTGGTAGCGCCCGCCCGAGACCTCGTCGAGCGTGGCCGCGGCCTTCGCGACGAGGTACGGCGAGCGGTACGGCGCGTTGAGCATCGAATGGCCGACCCCGATGCGCGTGGTCGATGACGCCAGGGCTCCGGCGAGCGCGAGCGACTCCCAGGCCCCGACGGCCTCGTCGGGTCGCGCGTAGTCGCCTTCACCGCCGGCGGCGTAGAGCAGGTGGTCGGGGAGCACGACGAGGTCGAAGCCGAGGTCCTCGGCCAGCTGAGCCTGCGCGAGCAACCTGGGCCAGCTCACCTCTCCGGCGGTCGCCCGGGTGGCGTGAGTGTCGAGTGCCAGACCGATCCTCATCCGTCGAGGCTACGCCCCTGCGCGGGTCACTCCGACCCGCCGAGCTCGAGCTCGACGTCGTCGTAGGCCAGGTCGTGGACCTTCTGCAGGTGGTGCGAGATGTCGTGGGCCAGCCGCAGCACCAGCGACTGCACCTGGTCGACATCGGGGTTCTCCAGCACCTCGGTGCCGAGGTCGCCCAGGCGTCCAAGCAGCACGTTGCGCTCGCGGAACGCCACGCCGCCGCGAGCGGCCAGCCAGCCGTCGTCGGTCGCGCTGGTCGCCTGCATGAGGGCGTCGCGCACGGTCGTCATCCGCTGCCGCACCGACCAGCGCCAGCTCGTCGTCGGCGCACCCTCGCGGCGCGGCACCTGAGCGGCGGCCGCCAGGGCGGTCAGCGCATCGGTGAGGGCAGTGCTGGTGCTGATGGCGGTCTCCTGGCGGTGACGTAGGTGGAGGTCGAGCATGACCCGCCTGGACGCCGACGGCAAGGCGGGCGCGAGACTGGGGGAGTGAGCGAGACCCCCGAACCCACCCCTGAGCCCACTCCCGAGCCCACGGCTGCCCCGATCCCTGCCGAGCCCAGCGTGCACCGCCTCGCGCCGGCGTTCACCGCCAGGCTGGTCGGACTCGCCTTCCTGCTGCTGGCGTTGACGACGTTCGCGGTCACGGCGCTGGTGCTGGCCGTCGGGTGGCCGCCGGACCTCATCGTCGCGGTGCTCGTCCTCGAGCTCGTCGCGGTCTTCGCTGCCGCGGCCTGGCTGCGCTCGCGGGCCTACGTCGTCCGCCTCGACGACGAGGGCTACTCCGTGCGCCTGGTCCGCGGTGCGGGGGTCAAGGACGGTCGGTGGAGCGAGGTCACCGAGGCGGTGGCGGCGCACCCGCGCGACGTGCCGTGCCTGGTGCTCCGACGCGTCGACGGCACCACGACCGCCATCCCGGTGGGCCTGCTCGCGACCGACAAGGACGCCTTCGCTCGTGAGGTCGGAGCCAGGCTCTCCGCGGCCCACCGTGCCTGATCTGCACGGGTCGACCGCCTGGGTGCCAACCGATTGGCCCGCGTCCGGCGTGGCCTTGTAGCCTAGGTCGCGCTGCCCGCCTGGCGGGTGGCATGGAGGTGTCGCCTAGTCCGGTCTATGGCGCCCGCCTGCTAAGCGGGTTGAGGGCTAAAACCCTCTCGCGAGTTCAAATCTCGCCACCTCCGCCGCCGAGCCCGTCCCCAGCCTGCTGGGGGCGGGCTCGTGGCATTTCGGGCCACGCGAGGCGTCGTACGACGTCGGCCGGCACCGCCGGGCGGGGTTTCGGCGTCGACCTGCGGGGTAGGAACGGGAGTGCACCGACTCGGTTGCACATCTGTGCACTGCACGAACCTGGGGGGACCGGCCCGGTGCGCGACAGACCCTCAGGTGTCATTGTCGTCGCACGGGTCATTCCGTGGACCCGGAGAAAGCTGGTCATCATGACGTACTTCCGCAAGATCGCCCTGGCTGCCGCAGCCGCAACCCTCTCCGTCGGAGTCCTGGGCGCCGCCCCCGCCTCAGCCGTCCTCGACAGCGGATGGCCCTGCGGAGGCTGGTGCCTGACGGGCGCA
>NZ_JAXMNS010000230.1:0-6027 GCF_034670285.1 Nocardioides sp.
GGTCGAGGTCGTCGAACACGCTCGGGTCCCCGAGGTCGGCCACCAGTGCTTCGCCGCCGAGGTCGGTGGCCACCTGCTTGGCGCTCTGCTCGTCGCGGTCGAGCACGATGACGTAGGCACCGTCGGCGGCCAGCCGAGCAGAGATGGCGCGGCCGATGCCGCCGGCGCCTCCGGTGACCAGGGCGGTGCGACCCGCAAGGGGGCCTGTGACGGGGGTCTCGTTCATTCGGGCGACAGTACGCAGCAAGCCCCCTCCCCGACATGTGTGCGCTCAACACATCGGGCCCCGTCTGATGTGCTCAGCGCCCACCCACCCCGCGGGCCAGGCGCCAGAGCCGGAGTGCCAGCTGCTGCTCGAGGGCGGGACCCGGCTCGCGCCACCCGTCGCCGAGGAGCGCGCCGATCCGGTCGAGCCGCTGGCCGACCGTGTTGTGATGCACGTGCAGCGCCTCGGCGGTGCGCGCGGTCCTGCCACTGGCCGCGAACCAGGCTTCCAGGGTTCCCATCAGGTCGGTGCCGCGCTCGGCGTCGTACGCCACCAGCGGCCCCAGGGTCTGGGTGAGGTAGGCGTCGAGCTCGGCCGGGCCGTTGTCGCCGAGCACCAGTCGAGCGAGCCCGAGCCCGGCCGCGTCGCTGACCTCGCCGGCCCGTCCGAGGGTCTGCAACGTCAGCACACAGCTGCGCGCTCGTTGCCAGGCTGTCGACAGGTCCGCCGGCGCAGCCGCCTCGACGAGGCTCACGCCGACGGTGACCGGCCCACCCGCCTGGCGCAGGGCGTGGTGGAGCTGACGGCCGATGGCGAGCGGAACCTGGGCGTCGGCGAGCAGCACGATGTGACCTTCGTGCTCACCTCCGAGCCCGCGGAGGTCGTCGCCGAGCCGAGCGGCGACGAGCGCGGCACGATGGGGATCGGCACCGTGCACGTCTGCGACGGCCACGACTCGCAGCCGGTCGAGGTCGAGGCGGTGACGTCGCACCCGCTCCCGGACCCATCCGGGGTCGCCCTCGCGACCGGAGAGCAGGTCGGTCAGCAGCTCACCTCGGACGCGGTCCTCAGCAGCGCTGACGGAGCGGTTGAACAGCAGGATCAGAGCCGTGACGAGCGCACCGCGCTCCAACGTGCGCCGCCCTGCCATGTCGAGAAATCCTGCCGCCGGGCGCAGCACCAGCGTGCCGAGGTGCTCGGAGCCTGCCAGGGATGCGACCACGTAGAGGCCTGCGCCGACCTCCACGCTCCGACCCGTGGCCAGCGACTCCCCCAACGACTCCCCCAGGTCGGCGTCGAGGTCGACCGCCGACGTCGATGCCGATGCCGATGACGATGACGCCAGGGCGACTCCCGCGGCGTCCTGGATCCAGACGTCCCCGCCGAGCACCTCCGCCAGGACCTGCACCACCTGGTCGAGCCCGCCGCCCTGGAGAATCACCTCGGTCAGGCGGTCGTGGGCCTGCGCGCCGATCTCGACGGCGCGGCTCTGCTCGCGCATCTGCCGGTTGGTGTCGTCCACCTCGGCCAGGGCCTGCTGCGTGGCGGTGAAGAGTCGGGCGTTCTCGAGGGCGACGGCTGCGTGGGCGGCGAATGACGTCAGCAGCGTCACCTCGCTCGCCGGGAAGGGTCGCACCGCGCGGTGGCCGGCGAGCAGGGCTCCGATGACCTTGCCCTCGACGATCAGCGGGACGCCGAGGATGGCGCGGATGTCCTCGTCGTTGACGGCGTGATCGATGTACTCCTGGTGCTCGAAGCGCTGGTCGTGCTTGTAGTCGTCGGTGTAGTACGGCGCGCCGGTCTGGGCGACGAGTCCGAGCAGGCCGGTGCCGAGCGGCAGCCTGAGCGTGCGGAACTGCGCCGACACCGACCCGTCGGTCACGCGCATGTACGACGCCCCCTCGGCCTCGTCGTTCAGCGACAGGTAGGTCATGTCGGCCTGGAGCAACCGGCGGGCGCGACGCACGATCGCCGTCAGGATCGCGTCGACGTCTCGGATCGCGATCAGGTCGTGAGCCGTCTCGTAGAGCGCGCCGAGCTCGGCTTCGCGACGCCGCTGCTCCGACATCCGCTCCCGCAGCCGCAGCGCGACCCCGTGCTGGTGGCGCAGGTCGGCGCGGGCGTCGTCGTCCGGCGCCAGCAGCTCCCGCTCACGCAGCGCCGCGTCGAGAGCCTCCTCCGACGCGCCCGCGTAGAGGAGGTCGAGGAACGACGTGGGGAGAGGCACGCGCCACAGGATACGGACGCGCCGATCGCGCGTTCTTGTCTAAGTCTAGTGAACTGCTATGTTTACGCCACTCACCCACCTTTCACCAGGAGCACTACATGTGGATCGTCCTCGGCTTCGCTCTCGCGGGCGGGCTCGCCCAGCTCGTCGACGGGACCCTCGGCATGGGCTTCGGCGTCACGTCTGCCACCGTGCTGCTCTTCATGGGCATCGCCCCGGCCACCGCGAGCGCAGCCACGCACGCGGCCAAGCTGCCCACCACGCTGATCAGCGGCCTGGCTCACTGGCGTGAGGGCAACATCGACCTCGCGATCCTCGTCCGGGTCGCCCTGCCCGGTGCGGTCGGCGGGTTCCTGGGCGCCGTCGTCCTCACCAACATCAGCATGGCCTCGGCCAAGGGCTGGATGGCCGGACTGCTGCTGTTCTTCGGGCTCGTGATCTTCGCGCGCTTCGGGCTGGGGCTGCGGCTGATCCCCACGCCGAAGAACGGTCACACCGTCCGCTGGCTCGGACCGATCGGCCTCCTCGGCGGCTTCGTCGACGCCACCGGTGGCGGCGGCTGGGGCCCGGTCGTCACCCCGAGCCTGATGACCGTGACCCGTCACGAGCCCCGCAAGGTGGTCGGCACGACGAACGCTGCGGAGTTCCTGGTCGCGGTGTCGGTCTCGATCGGCTTCCTCACCGGCGCCGCCCAGCACGGGATCCCGTGGCTGCCGGTGCTCGGTCTCGTGCTCGGTGGCGTGCTCATCGCTCCGATCGCTGCCCGACTCGCCGGACGACTCCCCCACGCCCCGATGGGCACCCTGGTCGGCGGGCTCGTCGTCATGGTCAACGGCATCACCATCATCGCCGCCCTCGGTGGGCTGCCCGGCTGGCTCGACGCCACCCTCCTGCTGCTCATCGCCTCGGCCACCGCAAGCGTCGCCCACCGTGCCTGGCTCCGCGAGCGGGCCGAGCGTGCGTCGGCCGCAGCCGCGGTGCTCGTCTAGAGCAGGAACTCGTCGGCGTAGACCAGCCGCTGCTCCCAGATCGACGGACCGCTGGCGGGGTTCCCGGCAAGGGGTGGGTCGCCCTCGAAGCGCTCCCACTCCTCGACCGTCACCCGCCAGCCCGGGGTCCCTCCCCCGGACGGCGAGGGTCGCCGGAGCCGGAAGGAGTCGGGCGACGTGAGCTCACCGACCCAGGCGACGTCCCACGCCCCGACCCGGCCCTTCAGCGTCAGCGGGCTGCTCGCCACGGTGGTCCACCCTAGGTCGGTCGGGACGTCGGGGTCGCGCCGCGACAAGGTGGCGACGACGACACGGTGGGGGTCGAAGCCCGGGATCCGCTCCGGCCCCAGGTTGCCGATGGTGCCACTCACCACCACGCGCACGCTGCGCTCGTCGGTGCGGTCGACCGAGGTCGTCCGCGTCGGCGGCAGCTGCACGTAGCGGCACCGCACCGGCGCCGAGAGGTGATGGCCGGCGATGCTCTCGGGCTGATAACGCGCCACGGCCAGGCGCACGAAGGGCCAGAACGCCTCTTGTGACCGGTCGCCTGGCTTCGCCCCGGCGACGTGTGCCCACGGGTCGATTGCCACGTCGACGTACCAGAGGCCGCGAGCGGCGTTGAACTGTGGGCGGTAGGCCGCAGCCGTCACCAGCGGGCCCAGCGCATCTCCCGAGGCCGGGAGCCGGAGACCTGATCGCACCTCGACCGGCCGCCCGGGTCGTACGACGCCGTCCGCGTGCTCTCGCACCAGCATCGAGGCGAGCTGGAGATCGACCACCGCACGGTTCTCGACCACGGGCGCGTCCCAGATCGGGTCGGCCCCGACCTTGGAGACGAAGGGGTAGCCGGACTGGTCGCCGGCAGGATCCTCGCGGTCGTAGCCGAAGTCGTCGTCACCGCCGGAGGCCAGCAGGACTGCGAGCAGCTCACCCTCGCCGCTCGAGAACCACGGACGCTCGAGATAGATGCGCACGCCGGTCGAGCGTTCGTGCCTCCACCCCATCGGCTGCTCGGACTCGGTGCCCGACGCCCACCGGAAGAGCGGGATCACCGAGTGGACGACCGGAGCGGCAGGTCGCGCCGACGACGGGATGCTGACCTCGAGCGGGGCGCTGATCACCGACAGCCCGTCGTCGCCGGGCACGGCCGGATCAGCGGCGATCAACGAGGGGTGGAAGTACTCCCGGAAGCGTGTGGTCGCACGGAACGTGTAGGTGACCCGGCGGTGCTTGGTGTCAGGGAAGTGGTGGAGCGCGCGGCGCGCCGGGAGGTGCTCCATCAAGGCGCCCAACGGCTCGTCGTCGAGCCGGAGCGCGAGCGTCGCGTCGTGCTCGTCGACGGGCACTGTGAAGCCGATCGCCGCCGTCGGCCTGTGCTGCGGCTGCGTGGGCACGGCGAGGTCGTCGAGGTGCTCGGTCCAGGTGGCCTCCGCGTTCACGCTCTGGGTGCTGCTCCCGTGCACCCGCAGCTCGGCGATCAGTGCAGCCTCCGTCCGTCCGGGCCGGCGCACGACGGTGTCGAGGTGCACCCGCGGCGCCTGCACCGGACGAGGCACGGCATGCACCAGCAGGACGTCGTCGTACGGCGTGAGCGACCAGAGCCAGCCGTCCTTGGCGGCTTCGGCGACCGCGGGGTCAGCGGTGAGCGGCGACGGCAGCTTGCGCCACACGGCCAGGAGGTCGAGGTCCTCGGCCCGCAGCGAGGAGGAGAGTCGAAAGCGCTGCAGGTCACCTGCGGGCAGGCCGACGGTGAGGGTGCGAGCCTTGCGCTCGGCGTCGAGCACCTGCCGCCCGACCAGGTCGAGTCGGATCGGCTGCACCTTGGGCCAGGTGCCGCCGTACTCGGTCGTGAAGCCCTCTGTCGCATCGTGCCCGGTGAGCCCGATGCCCTCGACGGCCTCCGGGAAGACCAGTGAGATCCCCGCAGCCAGTGGGTCCGGGAGGTACGGCGTCGTCACCCGATCGGTGTCGTGGACGACGTACTGACCGGTGGGGGGCGCCTCGCCGGGGGCCAGCGGCAAGGACGCCGGCACGACGGTCAGATCGTTGGCAGCGAGGGACACGCCGTCCTGCGGCAGGCGGCCGCCGGGCACGTCGAGATCAGGTCGCTCGACGTCGAGCAGCGAGCCTTCCTCCGCAAGCGACCACGTGAGCATCTTCTGCTTCGCCGCGCTCGACGACGTACCGACCGCGGCATCGAGCATGCCGTGCAGCTCGGCGGTCATCTGCGTGGTCTTCGGCGGCACGAGGTGGCGCTGGCACTCGGCGTGGTAGCCGAGAGCGGCGTCGCCCGCGGTCACCTCGTCGGCGTACGACGCGGGGGTGCTGACGGTGATCTCGAGGCTGTCGGGGTCCTGACGCACCCCGGAGCGGATCACCAGCACGCGCTGCGACTCCCCCTCGGTGAACCGCCGGCGGGGCACCACCACCGGAGGCGACACCGGGTCCCAGCGGAGGAAGGGGGTCAGACCCGTGGTGGTGGCCAGCGCCGCGGCGACCGCGTCCGCCACCGTGCCGGCAAGCGCGAAGTCGGTGGCGGCCGAGGCCACCAGGTCGCTCAGGACCTCCGCCGAGGTCGCCCGGGTCTCGCGCACCAACGGGGTGGCGACGTCGGCCACGACGGCGTCGGACAACCGGGCGAGGGTGGCGCGTCGTCCGACACTCGCCCGCGGGGACTCCGCGGCTGCGGTCTGGACGGTGGCGCGTCGTACGACCACGCGCGCAGCCGCTCCACGCAGGTTGGCCAGCGCGGGGTCCAGCGCAGGACCGGTCGGGGTGACCGTGCTCAGCTGGCGCCGCAGCTGCGCATCGGTGTCGAGCAGCCG
>NZ_JAXMNS010000231.1:0-6022 GCF_034670285.1 Nocardioides sp.
GGCGCGGTTGCGCTTCGGGCCGGCCGGGAAGGTCGTGGTGATCAGCGCCAGGGCCGTGGGGGCGGCCATCGCGGCGCCGACACCCTGGAGCGCGCGCGAGGAGAGCAGCATGGCCTCGTTCTGGGCAAAGCCGCCGAGGGCCGAGGCGAGACCGAAGACCGTCAGGCCGAGGATGAAGACGCGGCGTCGTCCGTAGAGGTCACCGAGACGACCGCCGAGGAGCAGCAGGCCACCGAAGGCCAGCGCGTAGCCGGTGACGATCCACGACAGGTTGGCCTGGTTGATGCCGAGGTCGCTGCCGATGAAGGGCAGCGCGATGTTGGTGATGGTGCCGTCGAGCACGACCATCAGCTGCGCGACCGAGATGAGCACCAGCGCCCAGCCGAGGTGCAGCTCCTTGTGGGGCTTCGACGGCGCGGGCGGGTCGGCCTGGGTCAGCTCGGTCATCAGGGTCCTTCTGCTGGTGAGGTGCGCGGCCCGAGACGCTGGCCTCGAGATCGGAGTACGGCGGCTACGTCGTCCACAAGGACGGCCGGCCCGACTTCATTCCCGGCCGCTCAGGCGAGCAGAGCAAGGCACCGCGTGGTGGCGAAGTCGTTCCAGGTCGGCACCTTGCGGAACATGTAGTGACCCACGCGGCCCATGTCGTGGAACTCGGTCGTGGCTGCGACCCCGGCGGCGCGGTCGAGGAAGGCACGCGTCATCCGGGCCGAGGTGATCTTGTCGGTGCGTCCGTGGGCGGCGGCCACGCGACGACCCCGCAGCGCGCTGACCGGGTCATCGGCCTGCCACCACGGAGCGACTGCGACGACTCCGACGACGTTGGGGTCGTCGGCCACGTAGGCCGCGGTCCGTCCGCCCATCGAGTGCCCGAGCAGGACGACGGGGACGTCGCCCACCTCACGGCGTACCTGCTCGAGGGCCCAGCGGGCGTCGGCGATGGGGGAGCCGTTGTTCCACCCGCGCACCGAGTAGCGCAGCAGCCACGTGCTGACGTCGGCGGCGTGCAGGTCGGGAGTGATGGAGCGCTGCATCGCGGCCATCCGCTTCCAGGAGGCGCTGCGTCCGTCGACGGGCTGCCGACTGCTCTGCTTGCCTCCGTGCAGCACCAGGGCGACGGCGCGCGGCGCCTCGACGTCGAGGCGCGTCAGGGCGCGTCCGGTGGGGATGATCTGCGCGTCCAGCTCGCGCGACTGCTCTGCGGTCACGGGTAGAGGTTCGCAGCCGCCGCGGCACCCGGATGGGTGGTCGCCACGGCGTCGGTGGGTCGCGGCAAGATAGGGCCATGCCCGACACCCCCGCCGATGGCCCCGCCGAGCGCCCTGCCGCCCCCGCGCCCGACGAGGCCCGCGAGGAGCACCGCCTGCTCGCCGAGGAGGTCGAGGAGGCGCGGTGGCGCTACTACGTGCTCGACGACCCGAGCATCGACGACGCCGACTTCGACCGCCGGATGAAGCGGCTCGAGGAGCTCGAGGCGACGCACTCCGAGCTGCGCACCCCCGACTCACCGACGCAGAAGATCGGTGGCGCGGTCTCGACCGACTTCACCCCCCACGACCACCAGCAGCGCATGGAGAGCCTCGACAATGCCTTCAGCTATGACGAGCTCGCGCTGTGGCACGGCCGGCTCGCCCGCGACGGCGTCGACGACCCCGCCCTGCTGTGCGAGCTGAAGGTCGACGGGCTCGCGATCAACCTCCTCTACGAGGACGGTCGGCTCGTCCGCGCGCTCACCCGGGGCGACGGCCGCACGGGCGAGGACGTCACGCCCAACGTCAAGACGATCGACTCGATCCCGCACCGGCTCACCGGCACCGAGACGTTCCCCGTCCCGGCCTCGGTGGAGGTGCGCGGCGAGGTCTTCCTGCCCGTGGAGGCCTTCGAGCGGCTCAACCTGGCGATGACCGAGGCCGGAAAGCCGCCGTTCGCCAACCCGCGCAACGCCGCAGCCGGCTCACTGCGCCAGAAGGACCCGCGCGTCACCGCCACGCGTGCGCTGGGCATGGTCTGCCACGGCATCGGGGCTCGCGAGGGCTTCGTGCCCGCCACCCAGTCGCAGGCCTACGACGCGCTCGCGGCCTGGGGTCTGCCGACCTCCGACCGGGTCCGGGTGCTCGACACCCTCGAGGAGGTCCAGGGCTTCATCGAGCACTACGGCGAGCACCGCCACGACGTCGAGCACGAGATCGACGGGGTCGTGGTCAAGGTCGACGACGTCACCCTGCAGCGCCGCCTGGGGTCGACGAGCCGGGCGCCGCGCTGGGCGATCGCCTTCAAGTACCCGCCCGAGGAGGTCAACGCCAAGCTGCTCGCGATCGAGGTCAACACCGGGCGCACCGGTCGGGTGACGCCGTTCGGGCGGATGGAGCCGACCCGGGTGGCCGGGTCGACGGTCGAGATGGCCACGCTCCACAACGGCCACGAGGTCGCCCGCAAGGACGTCCGCCCCGGTGACACGGTCGTGCTCCGCAAGGCCGGCGACGTGATCCCCGAGATCGTCGGGCCGGTGCTCGCGCTGCGCCCCGAGGGCCTCGAGCCCTGGGTCATGCCCACCGAGTGCCCGTCGTGCGGCACCCCGCTGGCCCAGCAGAAGGAGGGCGACAAGGACCTGCGCTGCCCCAACCACCGCGCCTGCCCCGCCCAGATGCTCGAGCGGGTCTACCACGTGGCCGGGCGCGGGGCCTTCGACATCGAGGGCCTCGGCTCCGAGGCCGCTGCTGCGTTGCTCGAGGCGGGCGTGATCGTCGACGAGGGCGACGTGTTCGACCTCGACGCCGCCAAGCTGCTGCGCACCGAGCTGTTCACGCGCGCCGCCAAGAAGACCGAGGTCGACGACGCGACCGACGGGCGGGTGCTCTCGGCCAACGGCCAGCGCCTGCTCGACCACCTCGACGCCGCGAAGCAGGTGCCGCTCTGGCGGGTGCTGGTCGGGCTGTCGATCCGCCACGTCGGGCCCAGCGCGGCCCGAGCCCTGGCCACCGAGTTCGGCTCGCTCGAGGCCGTGCAGGCTGCCAGCGAGGAGCAGCTCGCCGCGGCCGAGGGGGTGGGGTCGACGATCGCCGAGGCGGTCATCGAGTGGTTCACCCACGACTGGCACTGCGACATCGTCACCAAGTGGCGCGCCGCCGGGGTGACCATGGCCGACGAGCGTGACGAGTCGACGCCACGCACCCTCGAGGGCCTCACCGTCGTGGTGACGGGCTCGCTCGTCGACTTCAGCCGCGACTCCGCGAAGGAAGCCATCCTGACGCGGGGCGGCAAGGCGTCGGGGTCGGTGTCGAAGAAGACCGACTACGTCGTCATCGGCGACAACGCCGGCTCGAAGGCCGAGAAGGCCGAGCAGCTCGGCGTGCCGATCCTCGACGAGGACGGCTTCAAGGCGCTCCTGGCCGACGGCCCGCCGCCGAAGCCCGACGCCGACGACTCCTAGGCTGCCCCCGTGCGGTGCTCCTACTACGACGCTGCGGCCTGTCGGTCGTGCAGCGAGCTGCCGACCCCGTACGGCGTGCAGCTCGCCGCCAAGGAGGCGGCCTGCCGCGAGGTGCTGGGGGAGCACGCCCGTCACCCCGGCCTGACCTGGCTGCCCGCCGTCGCCAGCGCCGAGCAGGGATTTCGCAACAAGGCGAAGATGGTGGTCACCGGACCGGTCGACGCGCCGGCCCTGGGCATCCTCGACCCGGGAGGCTCCGGCACCGACCTGCGCTGGTGCCCGCTCTACTCCGCTGCGATGCACGAGCTGCTCGGCGTCCTCGCCGGATTCGTCACCCGCGCCGGCCTCATGCCGTACGACGTGAAGAGTCGGCGGGGCGAGCTCAAGCACCTGCTCGTCACCGAGTCGCCCGACGGGGAGTTCCTCGTGCGGTGGGTGCTGCGCTCCTCCGAGGCCGTGCCTCGCATCCGCAAGCACCTCGACGCGCTCCTGGCTGCGGAGCCGCGGATCGCGGTGGTCTCGGTCAACCTCCAGCCTGAGCACAAGGCGGTGCTGGAGGGCCCGGACGAGACGCCGCTCAGCGAGCGGGAGACCCTGCCCATGCGGGTCAACGACGTGACGCTGCACCTGCGCCCGCGCAGCTTCTTCCAGACCAACACCGACGTGGCGGCCGCGCTATACCGCCAGGCGGCGCGGTGGGCCGACCGGGTCGCGCCGTCGTCGGTGCTCGACCTCTACTGCGGGGTCGGTGGGTTCGCCCTCCACCTCGCCGCGTCCGGCCGTGCGGTCGCCGGCGTCGAGGTGAGTGACGAGGCAGTGGCCAGTGCTCGACTGTCAGCGCAGGAGGCCGGCCTCGACGCACAGTTCCGCTGTGGCGACGCGGCCGAGTCGGCCCTCGAGGCCGACCTCGTGGTCGTGAACCCGCCCCGGCGCGGCATCGGGGTCGACCTCGCGGCGCGCCTCGAGGGATCGGACGCCCGCCACCTCGTCTACTCCAGCTGCAACGCCGCCTCGTTGGCCCGCGACCTGACGGCGATGCCGTCCTGGCGACCGGTCGAGGGGCGCCTGCTCGACATGTTCGCCCACACCACGCACTACGAGGTCGCGCTCCTCCTCGAGCGGGTCTGACTACTCACCCCTGGAGTCACCCAGGGGAGTCGAGGTGGGCCACGACGTCGGCCGCGACCTCCTTCGCCGGTCGGCCCACGCCGATGAGTGTCGCCGATGCGGCCCCGCACCAGTCGCCGTAGCCGAGGAACCACAGCGGCGAGCCGTCGGCACTACGCATCTCACTGGTCGCACCCTCAGGGGCGACCGTGACCGGCACCCCCCGACGCCGGGGCAGGTCCAGGCCGCGGAGGTGGCCCAGGGCCGGCCGGAAGCCGGTCGCCCACACCACCACGTCGAGATCGACGCTGTGCCCGTCGCTCCACGTCGCGCCGTGCCGGGTGAGTCGCTCGGGGAGCGGGTCGGCGTGGAGTTCGCCGCGGTCCCGCGCGGCTCGCACCGGGGGGACGACGACGATGTCGCCCAGGGACCCGACGCCCTCGGCCTGCTCGCCCGCGGCCCGGGCCCGGACGGCTCGGGTGGCGACCTCGAAGAGCACCCGGCCGTCGACGTCGTCGGGCAGGTAGCGGGGAGGTTCGCGGGTCACCCAGTGCACCGCCTGGGCGGTGCCGAGCAGGTCGGCGGCGATCTGTGCTCCGGAGTTGCCCCCGCCGACGACCAGCACCCGCTTCCCGGCGAAGGCGTCGGGTCCCCGGTAGTCGTGGGTGTGGAGCTGGCGGCCGGCGAACTGCTCGATGCCGGGCAGCCGGGGCCAGAACGGCCGGTCCCAGGTGCCGGTGGCGTTGACGACGGCGCGGGCCTGCACGTGGCCGTGGTCGGTCCGGACCTCGGTCGGACCACGGCCGTCCTCGGCACCGACCAGGTCCTCGACCACGACCGGACGTCGTACGTCGAGGTCGTAGCGCTGCTCGTAGTCGGCGAGGTAGGCCACCACGTGCGCCGCGTCGGGGGCTGTGCCGTCGGCCGGGGTGGGCATCAGTCGCCCCGGCAGCGAGCTGTAGCCGGCGGGGGAGAAGAGGCGCAGGCTCGGCCAGGCATCGAGCCAGGCGCCTCCGGGGCCGTCGCGGCGGTCGAGGAGGACCACCGAGAGTGGCGGGTGCCCGCGGCGCTGCCGCTCACGCTCGGCGCGACGCAGGTAGTAGCCGAGGGCCAGGGCGGACTGACCGCCCCCGACGACGCACACGTCGACGTGGGAGGGCAGGTTCACGAGTCGGGTCCGCGGCGCTCCATCAGCACCGTGTCGCGCCAGACGCCGTCGAGCTGAGCGATCCGTGAGCGCACCGCCAGGGTCTGGTAACCGGCGCTGCGGTGCAGGGCGAGGCTGCTGCGGTTCTCCGGGAAGATCGAGGTCTGCAGCGTCCAGAGCCCGTCGGCGTCGGCCCCGGTGACCTGGCGGTGGAGCAGGGTCCGTCCGACCCGGCGACCACGTGCCTGCTCAGCGACGTACACCGACGTCTCGGCGACCCCGGAGTAGCACGCCCGAGCCGAGGTCGCGCTCGCGCCGGTCCAGCCGATGACGGCACC
>NZ_JAXMNS010000232.1:0-6015 GCF_034670285.1 Nocardioides sp.
TCGGTGACCGGCCGGTGGCGCTGGTGCTCGGCGACAACATCTTCTACGGCTCCGGGCTCGGGACGCGGCTGCGCCGCTTCGGCGACCTCGACGGTGCCGCCGTGTTCGGCTACCGCGTCGCCGACCCGACGGCGTACGGCGTCGTGGAGTTCGACGACGACTTCCGCGCCATCTCGCTGGAGGAGAAGCCGGAGCGACCGCGCAGCAACTTCGCCGTCCCGGGCCTCTACTTCTATGACAACGACGTCGTCGCTCTGGCCCGTGACCTCGAGCCCTCGCCCCGGGGCGAGCTCGAGATCACCGACCTCAACCGGCGCTACCTCGAGCAGGGGCGGCTCCAGGTCGAGGTGCTCCCGCGCGGCTCGGCGTGGCTCGACACCGGCACCTTCGACGACCTCAACGACGCCAGCAACTTCGTGCGCGCCATCGAGGCGCGGCAGGGCACCAAGGTCGGCGCTCCCGAGGAGGTCGCCTGGCGGATGGGCTACATCGACGACGACCAGCTGGCCGGGCTTGCGCACGGCCTGCTGAAAAGCGGGTACGGCGGCTACCTGCTCGGGCTGCTCGAGGAGAAGGCCGAGCGGGGCGCACGCGGCTGACCCGGTCCGGACGCACTATCGTCTGGCCGGACCCCGCTGAACGGAGACCCTGAGTTGACCCGCCGCCTCGGGCGCGCCCTGCGCCGCAACGCGATCCTCGTGCTCCTGTGCGTGGTCGTCGCGCTCGCCGCTGCGTACGTCGTCACCGAGCGGCAGACGCCGCAGTACGCCTCCACGGTGCGCGTGGTCGTCTCGGCCCTGCCCGACGACTCGACCGAGGTCTCCGAGGTGATCACCGAGGAGCGGGCGACGACGTATCGCGAGGTGGCGCGCGGCGAGATCCTCGCGACCCGGGTGACCGACCGGCTGCTCAACGATCCCGACTACCGCAGCACCGAACGCCTCGAGCCCGCGACGCTCCTCGAGCAGGTCGAGGCCGACGTCGTGCCCGGCTCGGCGGTGCTCGCGCTCCGCGTCACCGACGTCGATCCGAGCATCGCGCAGCTGATCGCCCAGGCGTACGCCGAGGAGCTGATCGCCCTCGCGACAGACCTCGAGAGCGGTCTCGGCGTCGCCTCGGAGGACGATGTCTTCACCGTCATCGACCTGGCGTCCTTCGACGACCAGCCGGTCTCGCCGGAGCCGGTCCGCACGCTGCTCCTCGGGGGTGGCGCCGGCCTGCTCCTCGGCCTGCTCCTCGCCAGTCTCCGCGAGGCCCTGGGCACCAGGTTGCGCGACGCCGACGAGGTCGCCGCCCTGGTCGGCGCCCCGGTGCTCGCCTCGATCGCGTTCGAGCGCGGCACCAGCCGTCGCTCGCTGGTCACCGACCTCGACCACCACTCCCCGCGGGTCGAGGGGTTCCGGGTGCTGCGCACCGGCGTGCAGTTCGCCGACCTCGACTCCGCCCACAAGATCATCGCGGTCTCGTCGTCGGTGCCCGAGGAGGGCAAGTCGACGACCGCGGTCAACCTCGCCCTCACGCTCCAGCGGGCCGGCGTCCGCACGCTGCTCGTGGACGGCGACCTGCGCCGCCCGCAGGTGGCCGGCACCTTCGACATCGACGGCTCGGCCGGCGTCACGACCGTGCTCCTCGGCAAGGTCGAGCTCGACGACGCGATCTGGACCCACCCCACCACCGGGCTCGCTGTGCTCCCGAGCGGGGTCGTGCCGCCCAACCCGGCCGAGCTGCTCCAGACCCAGGCGATGGCGCAGCTGCTCGACCGCGTCCGCGCCGCCTACGAGGTGGTCGTCGTCGACTGCGCCCCGCTCAACCCGGTCACCGATGCAGCCCTCGTCGCGGCCCGGGCCGACGGCGTCCTGCTGGTCGTGCGTCACGGCCGCACGACTCGCGACCAGGTGCGGATCGCCGTGACCCGGCTCGAGCAGGTGGGTGCCCGCACGATCGGGGTGGTCCTGAACGGCGTCCCCACGAGCCGGCGCGACTCGGCGGCGTACGGCGGCTACGAGCGCGCGGACGCCCGTTCGGACTAGGGAGATCTGCCCGGACGGGTGATTTCAGCGGCCCTGCCGGCAGCGGATACTGGAGTCAGACGGTGCAGGCGGCTGCGCCGACGATCGGAGGGAGATCGTCGGCGGGCCTCCCGCTACCGTCTTTTTCGCGCTATGGTGCAGATCCCCCTCCCGAAGGATCCCCCCATGCTCTTTCTCTGGATTTGCCTTGGCCTCCTTGCCTGGCTCGTGCTCCCGCTGCCCATCGCGCTGGCGGTCGGTCGTTTCATGAAGGGCGAGGTGAAGGGCGTCACGCCCGCGGCCTCGACCGTGCCGCCGAGGCACGCCGAGACCGCCCAGGTCGCCTGACCGACTGCGTGGAGCCTTCGGGCTACCCTGCGCACCATGAAGGTTCTCCTCACCGGCGGCGCCGGCTACATCGGATCGATCACCGCCAAGGCTCTCGAGGAGGCCGGCCACACGCCGGTGATCCTCGACTCGCTCGTCAGCGGGCCGCGCGCGTTCGTGCGTGACCGGATCTTCTACGAGGGCGACGTCGCCGACCGGGCGCTGCTGCGCCAGATCGTGGCCGAGCACCCCGACATCTCGGCCACCATCCACATGGCGGCGCGCATCGTCGTGCCGGAGTCGGTCGAGCAGCCCTACATGTACTACCGCGACAACGTCGCGAAGTCGCTCGAGCTCTTCGACGAGCTCACCGCGCTGGGGCTCCCGCGCGTGCTGTTCTCGAGCTCGGCCAGCCTCTACGCCACCAAGGAGGGCTTCGAGGTCACCGAGGAGGACCCTCTCGACCCGGGCTCGCCGTACGCCCGCACGAAGCGAATGATGGAGCAGGTGCTCTTCGACCTCGCCGAGGCCACCGACCTCCGCGCGATCGTGCTGCGCTACTTCAACCCGATCGGCTCCGACCCGGACCTCGAGTCGGGCATCTACGTCAAGGAGCCCTCGCACGTGCTCGGCCAGCTCGTGCTCGCAGCGCGGGGGCAGAAGCCGTCGTTCACGATCACCGGCACCGACCTCCCGAGCCGCGACGGCACGGGCCTGCGCGACTACGTGCACGTCTGGGACCTCGCCCGTGCCCACGTGCGCGCGGTCGAGCGCTTCGACGACGTGCTCGCCGCGGTCGACTCGCGCAGCACCGTGATCAACATCGGCACCGGGGACGGCGTGACGGTGCGCGAGCTGGTCGCCTCCTTCGAGAAGACCTTCGGCTCCGCGGTGCCGATCACCGAGGCTCCGCCGCGTCCGGGCGACGTCGTCGGGGCCTACGCGAACGTCGACCGGGCGGCGTCCCTGCTCGACTGGAAGGCCGAGCTCACGATCGACGACGCCATCTCCTCGGCGCTGTCGTGGGCCGATCGCCGCCAGGAGATCCTCGGCTACGAGTGATCTCCCGGCGGGCGTGACAGCGGCGTCGACCGGGCCGGCGTCAGAGGCTGTGGAGCAGTGCCCGCGTGCGGGCGACGACGTCGAGGAGCGCCTCGGCGGCTGCGGGGCTCATCGGACCCATGTCGATGAAGCCGTGCACCAGGCCGTCGAAGCGCACCCGGTCGACGTGCACGCCGGCGGCGGCGAGGGCGTCGGCGTAGGCCTCGCCCTCGTCGCGCAGCGGGTCGTACTCCGCCGTCGCGAGGACGGTCGGCGGCAGGCCGGCCAGGTCGCCGTGCAGCGGTGAGTGCCGTACGTCGGTCAGGGCGACGCCGCTCGCGACGAGCTCGTCGGGGTCGACCGTGCCGAGGTAGTGGCTGCTGAACCAGTGCATCGTCGGCAGGTCGAGGAAATAGCCCTCGGCGTTCTCGACCCGTGAGGCGTGCTCGCCGGCGAGGTCGGTGGTGGGGTAGATCAGGATCTGGGCGCTGACGTGCACGCGCAGCGCCTGAGCGGCCACGGCGGCCAGGTTGCCACCGGCGCTGTCGCCGCCGACGGCGAGCACGTGGCTGCCCCCGAGCTCGGCGAGGTGGTCGGCCGCCCAGGTGACAGCAGCCAGGGTGTCGTCCACGGCAGCGGGGAACTGCGCCTCGGGGGCCAGCCGGTAGTCGACCGAGAGGACGACGGTGGAGGCGCCGGCGCACAGGCTGCGACAGGTCTGGTCGTGGGTGTCGAGGTCCCCGATGACGAAGCCGCCGCCGTGCAGGTAGACCAGCGTGGGAAACGGTCCCTCGCCCTCGGGGCGGTAGAGGCGTGCGGGTCGCCCGGCGACCTCGACGTCCTCTGCTGAGCCGACGGGGATCCGCGTCTCGGGGGTGACGCCGTCGACGGTCATCGCCCGGAAGGTCGCGCGGGCGATCTCCGGGGTCGACTCGTACATCGGCGGGTAGGGCGCGGCATCGATCAGCTGGAGGAGGGCGGCAGTGCCCGGGTCGAGTGGCATGACCCCGACCCTACGACCCGGTCGACCGGCCGGGGTCAGATGTTCGCGGCGAGGACGACGGCGCCGGATGCGTCCTTGACCACGACCTCGGACGCCTCGTTGCGCATCAGGGCCGACTGCAGGTTGCAGACCATGGAGTCGCTCCCGGTGCCGACGAAGGCCCCGGCCGTCTGGAGCCTGCCGGTCCTGCTGTTGCGGAAGTAGGCCTTGAAACGCGCTCCCTGCGTGAAGCCGCTGCCGGTCATCCGCAGCTCGACGCCCCACGTGTGCGGGACGAGCCCTGCCGTCTCGATCTCGATCGCCTCGGACCCGACGGTGAGCGCGACCGGCTCGAACGGGATGACGGGTGCCGCGACCTCGGGGACCGTGCTGCGCCCCACGGCGATCCCGCCGACCAGAGCGGCCACGACGACCGCGGCCGCTGCGATGCCCAGACCGGCGCGGGTGGACGCGCGACGTCGACGGTGCTCGCGACGCAGCGCGAGGTCGTCGTCCTCCTGGGAGGAACGTTCGTCGGCGACCTGGGCGCGGATGAGCGCGCCGAGGTCGGACGGCGGTGAGGCGGGCTCGTCGAAGTGGCGTACGTCGACGCCGGCGAGCAGGCCCGCGAGCGGCTCGATCTCGGCGAGGTCGGCGCGGCAGGCGGCGCAGCCGTCGACGTGGGCGCGCACCCGCGCATCCTCGGCCGGCGGCAGGTGCCCGAGGGCATGGCTGCCCAGCAGCTCGCGCAGCCGGCGATGTTCCGCGTTTCGTCCGATGCTCCCGTTCACGGTGTCACCCCCATCTCGTCGATCGCCACTCTCAAGGCCTTCAGTCCGTAGAACACCCGACTCCGCAAGGTGCCGACCGGGATCCCGAGCTCGGCGGCGACCTCCTCGTAGGGCCGCTCCTGCAGATGGGTGCGCACCAGGGCGACCCGATGGTGCTCCGACAGCTGGAGCAACGCCTCCTCCACCACCCACGACACCATCAGGCTCTCCATCGCGTCACCGTCGGCGATGCCGGCGAGGTCCTGCGCGGTGGGCGGGTCGACCAGGTTGCCCTGCCAGGGCCGCACGTTCGAGGCGCGAGCATGGTCGATCATGGCGTTGCGGGCGATCCCGAAGAGCCACACGCGCAGCGACGACAGGGTCGGGTCGTAGCGGTCGGAGGAGCGCCACGCCTTCAGGAACGTCTCCTGGACGACGTCCTGAGCCGCGCCGGCGTCGCCGAGGCCGCGCAGCACGAAGCGGTAGAGCTCGGGACCGTGCAGGAGGTAGGCGGCGTACACCTCGTCCTCGTTGCGCAGGCCGGCCACGGTGACCTCGTCCACGTCGCCCTCCTGCTCTCGGTGCGGTGGTGGGTTGCTGGTGATGCTTACGGCGCTCGAGTCGCCGGCGTTCACCCGGTGCTCACCCGAAGACTCGTTGAAAGTGTGATGAACGCTACTGGTGCGAGCGCCGTAGGAAGGGGTGTGGCCGCCTCCGGGTGGTCGCGGCAGGGGCGCTCGTCGCCCGACGGTAATGCGAGAGGAACCAGTGAAGATGTCTCCATCGAGGACCCGAGCAGCACGGCTGCTCACGGGCAGCGCCGCCGGCGCGCTCGCGCTTGGGGCGGTGGCCCTGGTGCCCGCGCCCGCCACCGCCACCGCCGAGA
>NZ_JAXMNS010000233.1:0-6014 GCF_034670285.1 Nocardioides sp.
TGCTCATTTTGACTCTAACAGGTCACCAGGGTTTGCAGAACCGACGCCGTAGGGTCGGCGCGTGTCGGACCTCCCCCAGCTGGCCGAGAGCGTGCTCGCCGCCGAGCGTCGCCTCGGATCGCCGCAGCTCGCCTGGGACGCCGTGCTGACCACCGTCGCTGCGGCGCACGACCTGCGGCCCGAGGGGGAGAGCCGCCCGCGCGACCTGGCTGATCCCGCCCTCGCGGCCTGGAGCGACCCGGCAGCGATCGAGCACCTCGCTCCGGTCCACGAGGCGCTCGTCGAGGGACGGCAGGCCTCGGGCACCTTCTACACGCCGCCCGCCCTCGTGGGGTGGATCCTCGATCGCTTCCCCGCCGACCCCGAGGCGCGGGTGCTCGACCCCGCCTGCGGGGCCGGGCACTTCCTCGTCGCCCACGCCCGCCGGCTGGTGGAGCGCGGGGTGTCGCCCGAGGCCGCGGTGACGCTGGTGCACGGGGTCGACCTCGATCCGGTCGCGGTGTCGATCACGCGGCTGCGTCTGCGGGCGCTGGCGCCGTCGGTCGACCCGGAGTCGCTCGACGTCCGCGTCGGTGACGGCCTGCACGCCCACGCCGGGGCGCCGTACGACGCCGTGATCGGCAACCCGCCCTTCCTCGGTCGGCTGCGGGGCAGGGTCCCCGCAGGGGGGCCCTCGCGCGGGCCCGACTCGACGGACGCGCCCGTGCCGCGGGCCGGCGCCTACACCGACACCAGTGCCCTCTTCCTGCGCCACGCCCTCGGCCTGGTCCGGCCCGGGGGCACGGTCGCGCTGGTGCAACCGCTGTCGCTGCTCGCCGCCCGCGACGCCGCTCCGGTGCGCGAGGCGGTCGCTGCCGCAGGCGCCGTGACGGCGTTCTGGTCGTCGCTCGAGCCCGTCTTCGCGGGCACGGCCGTGCTCACCTGCGTCCCGGTCGTCACCACCGCCACGACGCAGGGCCTGGTGCCGACCTGGTTCGGCCCCGCCTTCCTCGGTGCGGGGGAGCAACCGCTCCCCGAGCACGAGTGGGGGCCGATCGCCGCCGCGGCCGCGGGCATCCCCGTCGTCTCGCCGCGCACCGCCGGCACCCTGGGCGACCTGGGCCGGTGCACCGCCGACTTCCGCGACCAGTACTACGGTCTCGTGCCCTTCGTGGGCGAGCACCCCGCGACGGCAGGCCAGGCCCGCCTGGTCACCGCCGGACTGATCGACCCCGCCGAGTGCCGCTGGGGCGAGATCCCGTCACGCTTCGCCAAGACGCAGTACGCCGCGCCGAGCGTCGACCTCGACGCCCTGCACGCCGAGGGGAGCCTCAGCACGTGGGCCCGCGCCCGGCTCGTGCCGAAGGTCCTCGTGGCGACCCAGGGGCGCGTCATCGAGGCCGTCGTCGACGAGGACGGCGACTGGCTGCCGTCGGTGCCGGTGCTGACGGTCGCTGCCGAGCCCGAGCACCTGTGGCACCTGCTCGCCGTCCTGCTCGCGCCTCCCGTGGTCGCCGCTGCCGCGGCCCGCTACCTCGGCACCGCCCTCGCGCCGGGGGCGATCAAGCTCAGTGCCCGTCAGCTCGCTTCGATCCCGCTGCCGGCCGACCGTGAGGCATGGGACCGCGGCGCCGCCTCGGCCAGGGCAGCACAGGTCGGCGGAGCGGCCCGGAGACGCGAGCACCTGGTCGCCTGCGCGGAGGCGATGTGCACGGCGTACGACGATCACGAGGCGCTCGCGTGGTGGTCCGGGCGACTACGACCTGTGTGAACGTCTGGTGACGACCGTGCATCAGCGCAGAAATTGCGTGCACAGCAGGCCTGCGCGGGCTTACCGTGTGTCTGCGATGACCACCACCCGCCTCCTCGACGCGCCTGATCGGCCGACCCAGCACGACCTGCTGGGCGTGCAGCGCGCGCCCGAGCAGATACGTGGCGAGTGACGTCGGATGAACTTCTGCACGCAGCCGCCCGGGACATTCTCGTGGCGGCCGCGTGCATCGCGGGTCCCACCGCCGACTGAGCGGGTCGTCGCCGGGAGCGCCCGATGACCACCCTCACCGGCACCGTCATGCTCTACAACGCCTCCTTCGAGCCGATGGGGCGGGTGAGCTTTCAGCACGCGGTCAAGATGCTCGTGCGCGAGGTGGCGGTGGTGCACGAGGCCCACGGCGAGCGGATGATCGGTCCCTACCAGTGGCCCCGGGCGCTGCGCCTGGTGCGCTACGTCGCCACGAAGTGGCTCTACTCGCCGGCGGGCTACACGCGCCGCGGCGTCCTGGCGCGCGAGCACCACCGTTGCGCCTACTGCGGACGACGAGCGCACACCATCGACCACCTGATGCCTCGCTCACGAGGAGGCACGTGGACGTGGATGAACACCGTCGCTGCGTGCGGACCCTGCAACGAGCGCAAGGGCAACCGCACGCCCCTCGAGGCCGGGATGCGCCTGCGGATCGACCCCTGGCACCCCACCCGCGCCCAGGTGGCGGCGTGGAGCTGAAGGCCGCGAGAACTACACCGGGGGCACCGGGGGCACCGGGGGCACCGGGGGGCGGCTGCTCGCAGCGGTCCAGCGGTAGCCGTGCTGGGGGCGTCCGGCGGAGCCGTAGCGCGGCCGAACCTCCGCAACGCCTGCCGACACCAGCTGCTCCAGGTAGCGACGGGCGCTGACCCGGGACAGCCCGCAGGTCTGCGCCACCTCGCTGGCCGACACGTCGGACAGCGCCTCGCGCACTGCGTCGGCCACGAGGGTCAGCGTGTGTCGAGACAGACCCTTCGGCAGCTCGGCGCCCTCACCCGGGGGTTGGCGCGGAGCGAGCAGCCGGTCGACCTCGTGCTGGTCGCGCACCGTCGCCTGGCGCGCTGACAGCTGCAGCATGCGTTCGCGCTGAGCGCGGTAGCCCTCCAGCCGCTCGCGCAGCACCCGGAAGGTGAAGGGCTTGACCAAGTAGTCCGTCACTCCGCCGGCCATCGCGCCACGCACGGTGGCGACCTCGCGAGCCGCGGTCACGACCAGGACGTCGAGGTCGGGTGCGTCGGCGCGGGCGCGCAGTCGCTGGAGCACGTCGAGCCCCGACATGTCGGGCAGGTGGATGTCCAGCAGCAGCAGGTCAGGCTGCTGCTCGGCGACGGCGCGCAACGCCTGGGCGCCCGAGTGTGCGATCGCAGTGACGACGAAGCCCGGCACCTCCTCGACGTAGGCTCGGTGGACCTCGGCGACCGCGAAGTCGTCGTCCACCACCACCACGCGGATGCGAGCGGCGTCGGGATCGTGAAGGTGGGTCATGGCTCCGCCCGGGCGGGGGTGCGAGCCGCTGCCGGCTGGCGGTCGGGAAGCAGGACGGCGAACACGCTGCCACCGGACTCGACGTGGTCCACACGGAGGGTGCCGCCGCGCCGTCGCACGATGCGCGACACGAGCGCCAGGCCGATCCCGCGCCCGTGGGCCTCGCCGAGGCCGGCGGCATCCGCCTTGGTCGTGACCCCGGCGTCGAAGATCCGCTCGCGCAGGTGCTCGGGGACGCCGGAGCCCTCGTCGCGGACCTCGACGCGGGTCGCCCCGCCGGGGCGATGCCGCAGCAGGACCTCGATGTGGCCGGTCTCGGGACTGGCCTCGATCGCGTTGTCGACCAGCTTGGCCACGATGGTGAGGACGTCGTCGCCGACACCCGCGAGCACCTCGGACGCGGGATCGAGGTGGAGCTGGAGGTTCTTCTCCCGGGCGACCGCAGCCTTGGCCACGAGGAGCGCGGCGAGCATCGGGTCCTCGACGTCAGCCAGCGGAGCGCCGGTGCCCGACACGGTGCCACCGCCGACCCGCTCGATGAACCTGACCGCCTCCTCCGAACGACCGAGACCCATCAGGCCCGACAGCACGTGCAGGTGGTTGCTGAACTCGTGCGCCTGGGCGCGCAGTGCCTCGGTGATGGTGCGTTGGCCGTCCAGGGCACGCAAGGCGTCGAACAGCTCGGTGCGGTCGCGCAGCACCAGCAGGCGGCCCACGACCCGCCCGCGCACGCGGGCGATGGTGCTGTTGACGACCAGCAGACGCTCACCGACGAGGACCACCTGGTCGGCGACCTCCTCGTCACCGGTCACCAGCGGCAGCAGCTCGTCGGCGTGCAGGACGTCCTGCACCGAGCGGTGCGTGGGGTCGTCGGTCAGGCCGAGGAGTCGCATCGCCTCGTCGTTGACGAGGGAGACGCGACCACGGTTGTCGACGGCGAGCACGCCTTCGCGGATGCCGTGCAGCATCGCCTCGCGGGCTCGGAGCAGGTCGGCGATCTCCTCGGGCTCCAGGCCGTGGATGCGACGTCGGACCAGGCGCGTCACCCCGATCGCGCCGAGGACCCCGACGACCGCGGCGCCGGTCAGCCACAGCACCAGCCGGGGCAGGACGTCGACCGTGCCGGCCTCCAGCTCGCGCTCCAGGATGCCGACCGAGACCTGTCCGAGGACGGTCCCGTCGGCGGCTCGCACGGGCACCTTGGCCCGCAGCGAGAGGCCCAGGGTGCCGGCCTCGGTGCCGACGTACTCCTGGCCGCCGAGCGCGACGCTGGGGTCGGTCGAGACCCGCTGGCCGATCTTCGCGGGGTCAGGGTGGGAGTAGCGCAGACCGTCGGCATCGGTGAAGACCACGAACTCGGCGCCGGCGGAGGTGCGCACCAGCTCGGCCAGGGGCTGCAGCTCGCCGGAGGGGGCCGGCGACGCGTAGGCGTCGCGCACCGACTCCTGGCCGCCCAGCCCGCGGGCCAGGGCCAGGACGCGGTCCTCGTTGGCGTCGCGCACCTGGTCCCTTTGCACCTGCAGCGCGAGCCAGCCGGCTCCTACGAGCACCAGCAGCACGATCCCCACCTGGAGCGCCAGCAGCTGTGCTGCCAGCGGGAGACGTCGCCGCATGCCGTCATCCTGCCCCACCGGAACATGGCGTGCATCACGACCGAAATGACCAATACGAACGCTACGACCAGAGGCTGGTCGACCTTTCGCGAGCGCGCCTAGCGTCCCCGACGACCCGATACCTCGGGTCCACCCGAAAGGACACCGCAATGAGCACCAGCCAGCTTCGCCCGTCCCACGCCAGCGCTGCAGCCCGCCGTCGTCGGCTGCGTCACTCGATCGTCGCCGTGACCGGCGCCCTCGCCCTCACCCTCTCGTCGTGCTCCGCTGACAGCGGGAGCGCCGACGGTGAGATCTCGCGTCTCGAGCTGATGGCTCCTGCCGACCCCGGCGGCGGCTGGGACGGCACCGCGCGCGCCATGGCGGCCAGCATGGAAGGGGCCGACCTGGTCTCCTCGACGCAGGTGAGCAACGTGCCCGGCTCCGGCGGGACGATCGGCCTCGCGCAGCTCGCCAACGAGACGAGCGAGAGCTACCTGATGGTGATGGGCCTGGTGATGGTCGGCGCGATCGAGACCAACGAGTCGTCGGCGACGCTGGACGACGTCACGCCGATCGCCCGGCTCACCGCCGAGGACGAGATCATCGTCGTCCCGGCCGACAGCCCATACGAGACCATCGACGACCTCGCGGCCGACCTGCGGACCAACGGGCGCGACGTCGCCATCGCCGGCGGCTCGGCCGGCGGCACCGACCACATCGTCGCCGGGCTCCTGGCCGACGCTGCCGGCGCGGGTCCCGAGGACCTCAACTACATCGCCTTCTCGGGTGGCGGTGAGAGCCTGGCCTCGTTGCTCGGCAACAAGGTCTCGGCCGGGATCAGTGGTGTCAGCGAGTACGCCGAGCAGGTCAAGGCCGGTTCGCTGCGAGCCCTCGCGGTCACGGGTCCGGAGCGGGTCGAGGGCATCGACGCCCCGACCCTGACCGAGGCCGGCTACGACATCGAGTTCATCAACTGGCGCGGGGTCGTCGCTCCCGCAGGCATCTCTGAGGAGGCCACCGACACCCTCATCGACCTGGTGACCGACATGCACGACTCGGCGGAGTGGGGCGAGGCGCTGGAGACCAACGGCTGGGACGACACCTTCATGACGGGCGACGAGTTCACCGCGTTCATCGAGGAGGAGCGTGAG
>NZ_JAXMNS010000234.1:0-6005 GCF_034670285.1 Nocardioides sp.
CTGACGAGCGACGGCCCGGCCTCCGGGTGCGCCTGCACCCCCCACGCACGCGGCGCGAAGCGCACGACCTGCGGCTCGTCGGCGGCGGTGCGAGCGAGCACCACCGCGCTCGACGGAACCTCCACGACGATGTCCTGGTTCCACTGCAGGCAGCGCGCAGCGGTGGCCGCCGCGGCGAGATCACCGACGAGCAGGTCCTCGGCGGCAGCAGGGGTCCAGCCCATCGGGAGCACGCCGACCTGACGACCTCGCGGGTTGCGGTCCACGACGCCACCGCAGGCGCGGGCCAGCAGCTGGTGCCCCAGGCAGACACCCCAGGTCGGGACCTCCTCGGCCACCGCGCGCCGCAGCAGTGAGACGGTCGTGGTCAGCCACGGGTGCCCGGCCTCGTCGACGGCGTCCATCGCACCGCCGAGCACGAGCAGGGCGTCGTGCGCTTCGAGGTCGTCTGGCAGGTCCTCCCCGAGGTCGGGGCGTCGTACGTCGAGGACCAGTCCGGCCTCGGTGAGCCACTCCCCGATCAACGCAGGAGGGCAGGAGTCCTGGTGCTGGACGACCAGCACGCGAGCAGCCACGGATGAATCCCTTCTCGAAGTCTCGGGGCGGCGTCAGAGGACCGGCAGCATCTGGTCACGCTCGAACGCCGAGACCTGACCGCGGTACTCGTCCCACTCGGCCCGCTTGTTGCGCAGGAAGAAGTCGAAGACGTTCTCGCCGAGGGACTCGGCGAGCAGCTCGGAGTTCTCGGCGATCTCGATCGCGTCGTGCAGGCTCCTGGGCAACGGGTCGATGCCGAGCGCCTTGCGCTCGCGCTCCGAGAGCGACCACACGTCGTCCTCGGCCTCGCGCGGCAGCTCGTAGCCCTCCTCGATGCCCTTCATCCCGGCCGCGAGCACGGTGGCGAAGGCGAGGTAGGGGTTGCAGGCTGCATCGATGGTGCGCACCTCGACCCGGGTCGAGGCGCCCTTCAACGGCTTGTACATCGGCACGCGCACCATGGCCGAGCGGTTGTTGTGGCCCCAGCAGATGTAGGACGGAGCCTCACCGCCGAACATCATCCGCTTGTAGCTGTTGACCCACTGGTTGGTCACCACGCTGAGCTCGGCGGCGTGGTGGAGCACGCCGGCGATGAAGCGACGACCGGTCTGCGAGAGCTGGTACTCCGCACCCGCCTCGTAGAAGGCGTTCTGGTCGCCCTCGAAGAGGGAGACGTGGGTGTGCATGCCCGAGCCGGGGTGGGTCGTGAAGGGCTTGGGCATGAAGCTGGCCCAGATGCCCTGGTTGAGCGCGACCTCACGGATGACGGTGCGGAAGGTCATGATGTTGTCGGCCGTCGAGAGCGCGTCGGCGTAGCGCAGGTCGATCTCCTGCTGGCCCGGTCCGGCCTCGTGGTGGCTGAACTCGACCGAGATGCCCATGGCCTCGAGCATCGAGATGGCCTCGCGTCGGAAGTCGGCACCCATCGACTGCGCGGTGTGGTCGAAGTAGCCGCTGCGGTCGGCCGGGACCGGCTCGTCGCCTGCGCTCGGCGTGTTCTTGAACAGGTAGAACTCGATCTCGGGGTGGGTGTAGAAGGTGAAGCCCTTCTCCGCGGCCTTGGCCAGCGTGCGCTTGAGCACGTTGCGCGGGTCGGAGAACGACGGCGAGCCGTCGGGCATCACGATGTCGCAGAACATGCGGGCGGTCGACGGACCCTCCTGGCGCCACGGCAGGATCTGAAACGTCGAGGGGTCGGGCATCGCGAGCATGTCGGACTCGTAGATCCGCGCGAAGCCCTCGATCGCCGAGCCGTCGAAGCCGATGCCCTCGGCGAAGGCGCCCTCGAGCTCGGCCGGGGCGACCGCCACCGACTTCAAGAAGCCCAGCACGTCGGTGAACCACAACCGCACGAAACGGACGTCTCGCTCTTCGAGTGCGCGGAGTACGAAGTCTTCCTGCTTGCCCATGAGGGCAGCCTAGGGCGTCCGGCCCGCCGCGTGTCCGGGGGTCAGCGCTGAGCCGGGGTCAGCGCAGCCAGCGCGCGGACGCCACGGTTGCTCTGCCGGCGCACCATGTCGACCCACTCGGGATTGCGCTTCTTCGCGGTCACGATCGTGTCGCGCACCCGACGGTCGGAGACGATCCGGGTCCAGACCACCGCGTTCCCGCGCACGCTCACGACGTCGATGAGATGGGTCTCCGGCTCGGCGGAGCGGAGGACGACCGACTCGGAGAAGACGGCCGATCGGTCCTTGACCTCGAAGGACCTGTCCTCGCCGAAGTCAGTGCTTCTGGCGCCCACGAGGGTCTTCCCTTCTTCGCGGCTACACACGTGTGGCTCCTGCTCGAGGTCCGAGGCGAACTGCGCGGCCCTGGAACCCACCGGGTACACCGTCAGCTGCTGCGAGATCAAGAAGTCGCCCTCGGCACGGACGGTCTCGGCGTAGGCGAGCGTCGAGGAGTCGACGTCGAGGCCCAAGGCGCCCCTCCGACACGGAAAAGCGGGCCGCTCCACGGTCGTGCCGTTGTCGGTGACGGCGAAGCCGGCCTCCCACGACCGCAGGTCGGGGGCAGGTCGAGGAAAGAAGGTGCTGCGGACCCGAGCAGGGATCCGACGGTAGGTCTCGCCCTGATCCGACGGCGAGGTCGACGGGGTCGCGTCCGGGTCGGACGGCCCGACGGTGGGGGTGCCACGCACCAGCGGCTCCTCGCCGATCACGCCGTCGTCCGAGCACGCTCCCAGCAACAGCACCGCGACGAGAGCGGGGATCAGGCGGACAGACCTCAGGAGCATCGACGGCACTGGCGTCTCCTCCCCCGCGTGGCGGGTCCACAAACCAGGACTCCCGCCACGCGCCTCAGTCCGTGGGCACGCGCTCCAGCTCGGCGAGCCAGGCATCGGCCCTGGCGTCGGACGGCATCCGCCAGTCACCACGCGGCGACATCGTTCCGCCGGCGCTGACCTTCGGTCCGTTGGGAAGCGCGGAGCGCTTGAACTGGTTGGCGAAGAAGCGGCGCACGAACACCTCGAGCCAGCCCTTGATCGTCGGCAGGTCGTAGGCGACCCGCCGGGTTTCGGCGATCCCGACCGGCCACTCCCCCGTGCTCGCGTCGCGCCAGGCGTGCCAGGCCAGGAAGGCGATCTTGCTGGGACGGTGTCCGCGTCGCAGCACGTGGTAGAGCGCGAAGTCGGCCAGCGCGTAGGGCCCCACGGTGTCCTCGGTGGCCTGCGGCTTCTCGCCGTCCTCGGTGGGGATCAGCTCGGGGGTGATCTCCGCGCCGAGGACCTCACGCAGCACCTCGTCGGTCGTCGCGTCGAACTGGTGCGACGAGATGGCCCAGCGGATGAGGTGCTGGATGAGCGTCTTCGGCACGCCGCCGTTGACGTTGTAGTGCGACATCTGGTCGCCGACGCCGTAGGTGCACCATCCCAGCGCCAGCTCGGACAGGTCACCGGTGC
Source organism: Nocardioides sp. (assembly GCF_034670285.1). GTDB lineage: Bacteria > Actinomycetota > Actinomycetes > Propionibacteriales > Nocardioidaceae > Nocardioides. The sequence continues at coordinate 3,440 of NZ_JAXMNS010000234.1, forward strand.
CGAGGACGATCCCGCCACGGTGGTTGGCCTGACGGAAGAGGTAGTCGGTACGCAGCCCGGCCTGGACGTTCTCGAAGGTCACGTCGTACACCGCGACGTCGCGCGCGCCCTCCTGGCTCTCCGAGTAGGGGTGGTCGAGGTCGTCGAGCATCTGCCGCGCGGCAGCGGTGATGTCGAGGGTCTCGAACGTGACGCCGAGGCTGGTGGAGAGGCGGGTGGCATAGCCCTTCGTCTCCTCCCCGGTGGCGAACCCGGGCATCGTGAAGGCGTGGATGTCGGTGCGGGGCCGCCCCAACCGGTCCATCGCCTTGGCCGCCACGATCAGCGCGTGCGTGGAGTCGAGACCACCGCTGACGCCGATCATGATCTTGGGGTGCCAGGTGCCACCACTCGCCTCGGTCATGGCGCGCAGCCGCTGCTCGAGCCCCGCCACCTGGATCGAGTAGGCCTCGTAGCAGTCCTGCGCGAGCCGTTCCTCGTCGTCGGGCACGAACGGGAAGCGGTGCACCTGGCGTCGCAGCCCGATGTCGCCGGAGGGCGGGTCGAGCACGAACTCGACCGTCCGGAACCCCGCTCGCTCGCTGGTCGAGGTGTGAGCGGAGCGAGCCTCGAAACCGCGCCGGTTGTCGTCGAACGTGCCTTGCCGCAGCCGCTCCTGGCGGATCCGGTCGAGGTCGATGTCGGCGACCGTGCGCACCGCCTCGTGCGGGAACCGCTCGCCCTCGGCGTGCAGCTCGCCGCACTCGTAGATCATCGTCTGGCCGTCCCAGCTCAGGTCGGTCGTCGACTCGCCCTGGCCCGCGGCCGCATAGAGGTAGGCCGCCTGGCAGCGCGCACTCGCGCTACGCACCAGGAGGCGACGGTCCTCGGCCCGCGCGATCGTGATGGGACTGCCCGACAGGTTGGCCAGCACCGAGGCGCCGGCGAGCGCTGCCTCGGCGCTCGGCGGGATCGGCACCCACATGTCCTCGCAGACCTCGACGTGGAGCTTGAGGTCGGGCAGGTCGCTGGCGGCGAAGATCAGGTCGGGCCCGAAGGGCACCTCGTGGCCACCCACCGTGATGAGCGAGCCGGCGGTGTCGTCGCCGGGGGCGAACCAGCGGCGTTCGTAGAACTCGCGGTAGGTCGGCAGGTACGACTTCGGCGCGACTCCCAGGATCGTGCCTGCGTGGATCACGACCGCGCAGTTGTAGAGGCGGTTTCCGCGGTGCAGCGGGGCACCCACGACGACCACCGTCCGCAGGTCCCGGCTCGCCTGCACGATCGCGGCCAGGGCCTCGCCCACGCCCTCGAGCAGCACGTCCTGGAGGAAGAGGTCGTCGACGGCGTAGCCGGTCAGGCTCAGCTCGGGGAAGACAGCGACCGCGACGCCGTCCTCGTGACACGCCCGGGCCTGCTCGATGATGCGGGCGGCGTTGGTCGCGGGGTCGGCGATCGCCACCGGCAGCGTGCACGCCGCGACCCGAGCGAAACCCTGGGCGTAAGCGGAATAGAAGTCCACACTGGGGAGCCTAGTGGCCCAGCGACCGGCCACGGTCGCCCACCGATGAAGGAGCCCGCGATGACCACCCGACTCAACCCCTACCTGACCTTCGACGGGGACGCACGAGCGGCGATGGAGTTCTACGCCTCCGTCCTCGGCGGCGACCTCAACGTCATGGCCTTCTCCGACATGGGTGGCATGGGCATGCCGGAGGACAAGCAGCACCTGGTGATGCACTCCGACCTCACCGTCAACGACGGGGTCCTGCTCATGGCCTCCGACGCCTTCGACTCCACCGCGATCAGCAACGGCACCGTCAGCCTCAGCGGCGACGACGGCGACACCCTGCGGGCCTGGTTCGCGGGGCTGGCCGAGGGCGGAACTGTCAACGTGCCGCTGGAGGTGGCTCCGTGGGGCGACCCCTACGGCCAGCTGACCGACAAGTTCGGCATTCTCTGGATGTTCAACATCGGGGGTGACGCTCCGGCGGCATGACGCGGGTCCCGCCGGACCACACCATCGTCGTCGGCGCGTCCAGGCGGGTGACCTCGAGCTTGAAGGTGCGCTGGGGACGGATGGGTGGAGCAGGGCAACCTGTCGGGTTCACTCCTTCGAGGCGGCGGTGCTCGACGTCCTGTCGTTGGCGCCGCACATCGAGGTGCTCGAGCCCGAGCGGCTCCGCGCCACCGTGGCGGATCGAACCCGTCGTAGCGCGGCGCTCTACTCCGAACGCTGAGCCGACGGCCGAGCCGTGAGCGGGGCGTGAGCGGCGCCACACCTCGCGGAGGCGCTCTCCCGGCTAGCGTGGCTCCTGGTCCGCGACCTCCATCAGGGAGCCCGGAGACCATCCACCGATCGGAGACTCGACGATGAGCACGCCCGAGGAGACCGCGCCCTACGGCAGCGGCCCTTCCAAGCCCGCCGGCCCCACTCCGATCAAGCGCATCCGCACCCAGCACCTGCGCGAGATGAAGGAGCGCGGCGAGCGCTTCTCGATGCTCACCGCCTACGAGCAGTACGCCGCTGCCACGTTCGACGAGGCGGGCATCGAGATCCTCCTGGTCGGCGATAGCGCGAGCAACA
>NZ_JAXMNS010000235.1:0-5987 GCF_034670285.1 Nocardioides sp.
GCGCCCGGACGCCGGCCGGCGAGAGCTGCATCGTCCCCGCCAGGACTCGCGTGCGGAGGTCGTCGCGCTCGTCGCGCGCCATGCGGGCCGCCGCCTGCGCCCCTTCGTAGTCGCCGTCGAGGAGCAGTCGGCGTGCCCGCACCGTGGCGGCGCGGTGGCGACTGCGGCCCAGCGCGGTCTCGAGCGCGGCACGATCGGCGTCGGTGCCGTGCGCGGTGACCATCTCGGTCATCAGCCGCGACCAGGACTCCTCCATCACCTCGATCCCCCGAGCCCCGCGCGAGTCGGAGTTCTCGTTCTCCCGGTAGGCCGCGAGGGGTTCGTCGAGCGTGCGAAGCACGTAGCCGCGGGCGATCAGGTCCAGCCACAGCCCGAGGTCCTCCACGGTGGGGATGTCGTTGCGGAACCCGCCGATGTCCTCCCAGGCCTTCCGACGCACGAGCGCGGTGTAGTAGGGCACCCAGCCCTCGATCAGCTCACGGAGCCCCACCGGGTCCCCGCTCTTGTAGCGCGCCGGCACCGGCTGGCGGAACGTCTCCTCGCGCACGCCGGCCTCGTTGAGGAAGAGCGCGTCCGGGGCGAGAGCGGCGGTGTCGTCGTCGGCGTCCATCAGCGGCACCAGACGCTCGACGAACGTCGGGAGCACAAGGTCGTCGGTGTGCAGCACCGCGACGTAGCGGCCCTTCGCGTGCCTTGCCGCGGCGTTGACCCCACCCCACGCGAAGCAGTTGTCCTGCCGCACCAGGGTGACCCGCGGGTCGGCGAGGTAGGGCTCCACCAGCGCGACGATCGTGTCGGACGGGCCGTTGTCGACCACGACGAGCTGCCAGTCGTCACGAGTCTGAGCCATCACCGAGTCCAGCGTCTGGCAGATGGTCGCCTCGGTGCGGTACGCCGTGCACAAGAACGTCACGGACGGTTCTTCCACGCTCATCGATCTCCCCCTACGTGGCCGATTGGACTGATCGAGAGGCGCACCGGGTGGAACCCCTCCGCGTAGTGATGCCCACCCTGGACCCCGCGTACGCGCGCCAGCCCGCGGAAGGTCTCGTCGTCGAACCAGGTGCGCGAGGCCTGCGAGGGATAGCTGGCGTGCAGCACCCGGCACTTCTCACTCAGCACGTCGGTGGTCAGCGGCACGAAGACCAGCGGCTGGCGCAGGTCGGCCTCGGCCTTCAGGATCTCGTAGCCCAGGACCAGGTGGTCACGGAAGACCGTGGGCACCAGGCGCGCGAGGCCTCGATGGTCCTGGTGGTGGTCGTGTTCGCTGGGCGCCAGCACCAGGTCGGGCTCGCAGCCCCGACGGAACTCCTCGAGGGCGTCCTTGGCCCGCTCCCAGTGCGTCGGGAACCGACCGTCGGGGAGATCGAGGACGGTGACCTCCAGGTCTGCGTCCGGGCACAGCGCCGCGAGGGCGGCGTGCTCCTCGGTCTCTCGGGCGGTCCCGCCACCGGAGAGGACCAGCGCCCGCACCCGCAGCCCGGGACGGGCGAGGCACCAGGCCAGGAGCGTGCCCCCGGCCCCGATGGCGATGTCGTCGCAGTGGGCGCCGAGCACCACCACCTCGTCGCAGACATCGGGGACCAGGGCGCGCATCAGGGGCGGGCGCCCTTGCGAATGAGGTCCTGGATCGGCTCGACGTCGCCACACTGCTCCCAGAGCATCCAGGGTCGGTTGCCGGCCTGGTACCACGCCTCGAGCTCGTTGCGCTCCTTCACCGTGTCGGCCGACTGCCAGAAGCCGGCGTAGCGGTGGGCCATCAAGGTGCCCTCGGCGGCGAGCGCTGTGCACGCGTCGGCGACGAGGTCGCCGTCGGGCGGGATCAGGTCGATGATCTCGGGACGGAGCACGAAGTAACCACCGTTGATGTACATCGACAGCTCCACCGCCGGCCGGATCGCCTGGACGCGCTCGTCGTCCGCGATCTCGACGACGTGGAAGGCCGAGACCGGCGGCACGGCGAGAAGCGCCGCGCGAGCGTCGCTGTCGCGGAAATTCGCGACCATCTCGTCGAGGGGGACGTCGGTGAGCACGTCGGCGTAGTTGGCGAGGAACTCCTCGTCCTCGTCGAGCAGGTGCCGCACGCGCCGCAGCCGCTCGCCGATCGAGGAGTTGAGGCCGGTGTGCACGAAGTGGATCTTCCAGTCGGCGATGTCGCTGCTCGCCACCTGCACCTCCCCCGCCTCGAGGGTGAAGTCGTTCGACTCCGTCTCGCGATAGCCGAGGAAGTAGTCCTTGATGTGGTGAGCGCCGTAGCCCAGGCACAGCACGAACTCGCGGTGGCCGAAGTGCGCGTAGTAGCGCATCACGTGCCAGATCAGCGGGCGCGGGCCCACCATCTGCATGGGCTTGGGGACGTCGGACTCGGTGCTGCGCATGCGCATGCCGAACCCACCGCAGAACAGGACGACCTTCATGACGACACCTCTTCGGGTTCGATGACCTCGAGCTCGGGGATCGCCACGACGAGCCGGCCGCCCCACTGCGCGACGTCGGCGAGCTGGGGGACGATCTCGTCGCGCAGGTTCCACGGGAGGATCAGCACGTAGTCGGGCTGGTCCTCGGCAAGTCGGTCGGGGTGGTGGATCGGGATGCGTGTGCCCGGGGTGAAGCGCCCGTGCTTGTAGGGGTTGCGATCGACGGTGTAGGCGAGCAGGTCGGGTCGGATGCCGCAGTAGTTGAGCATCGTGTTGCCCTTGCCCGGCGCCCCGTAGCCGACGACCGTCTTGCCGGCGTCCGCAGCATCGAGAAGGAAGCGCAGCAGGTCGTTGCGGACCTTGCTCACCCGCGCCGCGAACCCGGCGTACCCCTCGACGGTGTGCAGCCCTGCCGCGGCCTCGGCGGCCAACACCTCGCGGACCTGGTCGGAGGGCGCTCCGGCGACCTCGGTGGGGCGCGCCCACAGCCGGATCGAGCCGCCGTGGGTGGGCACGAGGTCGACGTCGACGAGGGTCAGCCCGACGCGGGCGAGGGCGTCGCTCGCCGTGGCGACCGTGTAGTACTGGAAGTGCTCGTGGTAGATCGTGTCGAACTGGCAGTGCTCGACCAGGGTGAGCAGGTGCTGGACCTCGATCACGACCCAGCCGGTGTCGGAGACCAGGCGGCGCAGGCCGGTGCCGAACCCGATGACGTCGGGGATGTGGGCGAAGACGTTGTTGGCGATCACGACGTCGGCCTGACCGTGCTCGGCCACCACGGCTGCCGCCGTCTCGGGGTTCAGGAACGCCGTCACCGTGGGGACGCCCTTCTCCCGGGCGGCGTCGCCGACGTTGGCCGAGGGCTCGATGCCCAGGGCCCGCGTGCCGTCGGCGACGACGTGCTGGAGCAGGTAGCCGTCGTTGCTCGCCACCTCGACGACGAACTCCGGCTTCACCCGCTCGTTGACCGCGTCGACGTAGCGACGCGCATGGTCGACCCACGAGCTGGAGAAGGAGGAGAAGTAGGCGTACTCGGTGAACGTCTCGTCGGGATCGATCAGCGCCGGGACCTGCACCAGCAGGCAGGCATCGCAGACCCGCGCGTGGAGCGGGTAGGTGGCCTCCGGACCGAGCAGGTCGTCGGCGGTCAGGAAGAGCTCACACGGGGGCGAGGCCCCCAGGTCGACGAAGGTGGTCAGCTCGGTGCCGCCGCACAGACGGCAGGTCGCGTGGTCCACAGAGCTCCTCGAGTGGCTGGGTGTGACGGTGCACGAGACCCTAACGGGGCCCGCGTGCCGATGCGACGGCTTCAGTCGACAAGTCGCATCTCGTCGTCGAGCTCTCCCCGCTCCTGGCGCGCCTTGAGCACCGCGAGACGGGTGAACTGCTGCGTGAACCCCTCGTGGGTCAACCCGTGGCTGCGGTAGGCGTCGACGAGCTCGGCGGCCCCGTCGGCGATGGACCACCGGGCCCGCCAGCCCGGTAGCGCTGCAGTGACCTTGGTGAAGTCGACGCGGTAGGAGCGCGGGTCGCCGCCGGTCTCGCCGGTCACCTCGAGAGAGGAGCCGGGCACCGCCTCGGCCACCGCCTCCGCGATCTGCCGCACCTGCACGTTGTTGGCGTCCGAGCCGATGTTGAACGCCTGGGCGTGGACCGCCTCGCGCGGCGCGACCAGGGCCTCGGTGAAGGCAGTGGCGATGTCGGCGGCGTGCACCAGTGGACGCCACGGCGTGCCGTCGGACGTCACCAGGACGCGCCGGTCGAGCACGGCGTGGGCCACGAGGTTGTTGAGCACGATGTCGCTGCGCAGACGCGGGCTGAAGCCGAAGGCGGTGGCGTTGCGCAGCATCACCGGCGTGAAGCCATCGTCCGCCAGGGCGACCAGGTCGTCCTCGACGCGCACCTTCGACTCGGCGTACGGCGTGACCGGACGCATGGGGGCTTCCTCGGTCAACGCGTCGGAGGTGCCCGAGGCGCCGTAGACCGAGCACGTCGAGGCGTAGAGGAACCGACTCACACCGGCGCCCTTGGCCAATCGGGCCAGGCGCGAGGAGGCGTGGTGGTTGATGTCGTAGGTCAGGCCAGGCACCAGCGACCCGAGCGGGTCGTTGGACAGCGCCGCGAGGTGGATGACCGCGTCGAAGCCGGCGAGGTCCTCGGCCACCACGTCGCGCAGGTCGCGCCGGAGCCCTGGCGGGTCGGCGGGCGCGGGCCCGAGGACGGAGTCGGCGAAGAGCCCGGTGTCGAGGCCGTGGACCTCGTGCCCCGCCGCAGCGAGCACGGGCGCCATGACGGTGCCGAGATAACCCTGATGACCGGTGAGGAGAACGCGCACGTCATGGACCCTAGCCGTCGGAGGCCGGACCCAGCGGAGTCGCACGGCGTGGTGCTGTCGAACCTCGGGCGTTGACTATCGTGGGGGCCGATGATCACCCGCCGCGAAGCCGCTCAACGCCTGGACATCCCCCTGGAGATGGCCACCCGACACGGCCTGCCCACGAGGCTCACCGAGGCCCAGCTGGCCGAGATCGAGGCCGACCCGCCACCGTGGCTGGTGCAGTCCCGCGCCAACCGGACCGGCAAGAAGCCGGTGTGGGTCGACCTGGTGTGCGACGTCTGCGGTTCTGCCGAGAAAGCCCGGCCGAAGAAGTGGTGGCCGACGTTCACCTACGTCAGCTGCGCCGTTCACGAGCCGTCTGAGCTGCCGCCCCCGGCTTCCGGAGAGCTGCGCGTGGAGATGCCGGGTGTCGGCAGCCGGTTCGTCGGGTGGGTCGACACGACACTGGACTGAGCCGCAGTGGCGGCACCCGACGCTGGTTGAGGTGTGAGGCGCGCCAGGTCGGCCCGAAGCTGGTTGAGGTGCGAGGCGCGCCAGCGCCGAGCCTCGAAACCCGGTGAGATACCCACCAACTCTTCACAATCCAGAGTGCTCGAAAGTTGTCCACAACCCCGTGGTTGAACAGAATTCAGCGCGTTCGAGTGTCGGTGGTCGGTGGTTGTATAGACCACATGAGCAGGCACCTCGACGACACCGGGACGGGTCACCCGATCCTCGGTTTCCTCGACCTGCTCGAGTCCGGACTGGACGACATCGCAGACGCACCGGCGTGGTCGCTGAATGCTGAGGAGACGTCCCTCGGCGATCACCCGGCTCGTGGGTGACCTGGCCCGGTTGGCCGAGGTCGAGGCCCGATTGCTGGGCCAGGCGCAGACCCTGGACCTGCCCGGTGCCATGGGTGCGAGGTCGTTAGCGCAGTGGCTCTCGCGCACCACCCGACTCACCGCCGGCGAAGCAGGACGCCGCACCCGCCTCGCGACCACGCTCGCCGGCCACGACCAGACCCGGGCCGCGGTCGCAGCAGGTGAGGTGCTGCCCGAGCAGGCCACCGTGATCACTGCCGCGGTCGAGGCGCTGGATGAGGAGTACGCCGCCGAGGCCGACCGGGCCGAGGCGTACCTGATCGGCGAGGCCGCCCACTTTGACGCCTACCGGTTGCGCGAGCTCGGCGACAGGCTGGTGGAGGTCATCGACCCCGACACCGCCGAGGCCCACGAGGCAAAGAAGCTCGC
>NZ_JAXMNS010000236.1:0-5969 GCF_034670285.1 Nocardioides sp.
GGGTCGGTCAGGGCGCTACCGTGCCTCACATGAGCCCCGACGTCGACGTCCTGCTGGAGCGAGCCCGCACCTGGGCGGACCAGGATCCCGATCTGCAGACCCGCGCCGAGCTGGAGCAGGTCATCGCTGACGTGGTCGCCCAGTCGGAGGGCGCCGCCGCCGACCTGGCTGATCGCTTCCGCGGCACGCTCCAGTTCGGCACCGCCGGCCTGCGCGGTGCCCTCGGTGCCGGTCCCAACCGGATGAACCGCGTCGTCCTGCAGCGTGCGGCCGCCGGACTGGCCGCCTACCTCCACGAGCAGGGCCACGCCGAGGCCGGCGGCCACGGTGCCTCGGTCGTGATCGGCTACGACGCCCGGCACAACTCCGACGTCTTCGCGCGCGACACCGCCGAGGTGATGACCGGGGCCGGCTTCACGGCCTGGCTGATGCCGCGTGCCCTGCCCACTCCCCTGCTGGCCTTCGCGATCCGCGAGCTCGGCTCGGTCGCCGGGATCATGGTGACCGCGAGCCACAACCCGCCTGCCGACAACGGCTACAAGGTCTACCTCGGCGACGGCAGCCAGATCGTCTCGCCGGCCGACACCGACATCGCCCGCCACATCGCGGCCGTCGGAGCACTCGACGCCATCCCCCGCGGCTCGGGCGGCACCGTCCTCGGCGAGGACATCATCGACCACTACCTCGACACCGTCGCCGGACTCGCCGGCGACGGTCCGCGCGACCTCGAGATCGTCTACACGCCCCTGCACGGCGTCGGCGGCACGTCGGTCACGCAGGTGCTGGAGACCGCCGGCTTCTCGGCCCCGCAGGTGGTCGCCGAGCAGGAGCAGCCCGACCCGGACTTCCCCACGGTCGGCTTCCCCAACCCCGAGGAGCCCGGGGCGATGGACCTCGCCCTGGCGCTCGCCGAGCGCACGGGCGCCGACCTGGTGGTCGCCAACGACCCGGACGCCGACCGGTGCGCCGCCGCGGTGCCCGGACCGACCGGCTGGCAGATGCTGCGCGGCGACGAGGTCGGGGCCCTGCTCGCCCACCGACTCCTCAGCTCGGGCAAGGAAGGTGTCTACGCCACGTCGATCGTGTCGTCCTCGCTGCTCGGCAAGCTCGCCGAGGCCGCGGGCCAGCCGCACGCCGAGACCCTCACCGGCTTCAAGTGGATCTCGCGCATCGAGGGCCTGGCCTACGGCTACGAGGAGGCACTGGGCTACTGCGTCGACCCCGAGCACGTCCGCGACAAGGACGGCGTCTCCGCACTGCTCGTGCTCTGCGAGCTCGCTGCCGAGCTCAAGGCCGAGGGCCGCGACCTCCGCGACCTGCTCGACGACATCGCCACCGAGCACGGTCTCCACGCGACCGACCAGGTGTCGGTGCGCGTCGAGGACCTGTCGATCATCTCCGACGCGATGCAGAAGCTGCGCGCCCAGCCGCCCGCCAGCCTGGGCGGCTTCGACGTCCTGGCCGCCGAGGACCTCGCCGAGGGAGCCGGCGGCCTGCCGCCGACCGACGGACTGCGCTACCGCCTGGCCGAGGGCGCTCGGGTCATCGTGCGTCCGAGCGGCACCGAGCCCAAGATCAAGTGCTACCTCGAGGTCGTCGTGCCGGTCGAGCCCGCGGGTGGCGTGCCGGCGGCACGGATCGTGGCAGCGGGGCGGCTGGACGCGATCGGTGCCGACATCCGGGCCGCCGCCGGTCTCTGATCAGAGGGCGATCAGGACCACGGCTGCGACCAGCGACGTCGCCAGGACCGCGATCTCAGCGATCGCCGGACGTCGGTCGATCCCCTCGGCCAGCCTGGCCTGATCGGTCGAGCGCGCCTTGACGCCCTCACGGGCGAGGGCATCGGCGACCCTGGCCCGCAGCCGCTCCTCGACGAAGAGTCCGAACGACGTCTTGGGGTTCTCGGGCTTCTCGGGTGCAGTCGGGAACGCCGGCAGCATCCCCATCATCCCGCCGTGGCCCCCACCGGAGCCCTTGAAGCCGTCCTTGACGAGCTGGCGTCGGGTCCGCCCGACCGCCGGCGAGGTGTAGCGCTTGTCACCGGCGAAGACCTCCAGGACCTGTCGCACGGTGAGCGACTCGATCGCGGCGAGCGGAACGGTGTCGGTGCTGAGCATGTTGCGCAGCACGATGTCACGAGGGCCGAGCTCGAGCCGCGGACGGAGCAGTGCTGCCCAGGCGAGGGCCCCGAAGAAGACGCACAGCGCGACCGTGGCGTACGACGGCTCCTCGCTGCGGGTCAGCACCATCACCGCGGTCACGGCGGCAGCGATCACGCCCACGGCACCGAGGACGCGGCTCGAGGTCTGACTGAACTGCTGCACCTCGTCGTCGGTCTCGATCGGGTCACCCATCGCCACGCCACGTCTCCCTGCGATCTTCATATTGCAACTTTCCACTCCAGGACCTCACGAGCCTATGCTGACCGCCATGCCCACCCACGCGACGGCCGACCCGACCGACTTCTCCGACGTCACTCGGTCCGAAGCCTCCCTGACCCGCTTCCTGCATGGTCTGCCCGGTGTCGACCAGGTCGGCGCCGATGCGCGCGCCGCGTCCCTGTCGACCCGCTCGATCAAGACCACCGCGAAGGCGCAGGCGCTCGACCTCGCGATCACCATGGTCGACCTCACCACGCTCGAGGGTCAGGACACCCCCGGCAAGGTGCGCGCGCTCGCCGCGAAGGCGATGCGCCCCGACCCGGCCGACGCCACGTGCCCCTCGGCTGCCGCGGTCTGCGTCTATCCCGACCTGGTCGCGACCGCCAAGGAGGTGCTCGGCGACTCCGGCGTCAACATCGCCGCGGTGGCCACCGCCTTCCCCAGCGGCCGCGCCGCCCTCGACATCAAGCTCGCCGACACCCGCGACGCCGTCGAGGCCGGCGCCGACGAGATCGACATGGTCATCGACCGTGGCGCGTTCCTCTCGGGTCGCTACCTCCAGGTGTTCGACGAGATCGTCGCCGTCCGAGAGGCCTGCGCGCGTGAGGACGGCGAGGACGCCCACCTCAAGGTGATCTTCGAGACCGGCGAGCTGCAGACCTACGACAACGTCCGTCGCGTCTCGTGGCTGGCGATGATGGCCGGCGCCCACTTCATCAAGACCTCGACCGGCAAGGTGCAGCCCGCCGCGACCCTGCCCGTCACCATGATCATGCTCGAGGCGGTCCGCGACTTCCGGGCTGCCACCGGACAGATGGTCGGCGTCAAGCCCGCCGGCGGCATCCGCACCGCTAAGGACGCCATCAAGTACCTCGTGACCGTCAACGAGGTGGCCGGCTCCGACTGGCTGGACCCTGACTGGTTCCGCTTCGGCGCCTCCACGCTGCTCAACGACCTGCTCATGCAGCGCACCAAGCTCACCACCGGCCGCTACTCCGGCCCCGACTACTTCACCCTGGACTGAGGCGCCCTCTGATGAGCATGGAATTCACGTACGCACCGGCACCGGAGTCGCGCAGCATCGTCGACCTGAAGGCCTCCTACGGGCTCTTCATCGACGGTGAGTTCGTCGACGGTCACGGCGCCTCCTTCAAGACCATCAGCCCGGCCACCGAGGAGGTCCTCGCCGAGGTCGCCGAGGCCGACCAGGCCGACGTCGACGCCGCGGTCAAGGCCGCCCGCCGCGCCTACACCCGCGTCTGGTCGCGGATGCCCGGCAGCGAGCGCGCGAAGTACCTCTACCGGATCGCGCGGATCATCCAGGAGCGCAGCCGCGAGCTCGCCGTGCTGGAGACCCTCGACAACGGCAAGCCGATCAAGGAGGCGCGCGACGTCGACATCCCCGTCGTCGCCGCGCACTTCTTCTACTACGCCGGCTGGGCCGACAAGCTCGAGCACGCCGGCTACGGCACCAACCCGCAGCCGCTCGGCGTCGCCGCGCAGATCATCCCGTGGAACTTCCCGCTGCTCATGCTGGCGTGGAAGATCGCACCCGCGCTGGCCTGCGGCAACACCGTCGTGCTCAAGCCTGCCGAGACCACGCCGCTGACCGCGCTGCTCTTCGCCGAGATCTGCCAGCAGGCCGACCTCCCGCCGGGCGTCGTCAACATCGTCACCGGCGCCGGTGCCACCGGCCAGGCCATGGTCGAGCACCCCGACGTCGACAAGATCGCCTTCACCGGCTCGACCGCCGTCGGCAAGGCGATCGCCCGCAGCATCGCCGGCACCGACAAGCGCGCCACCCTCGAGCTCGGCGGCAAGGCCGCCAACATCGTCTTCGACGACGCCCCGCTCGACCAGGCCGTCGAGGGCATCGTCAACGGCATCTTCTTCAACCAGGGCCACGTCTGCTGCGCGGGCTCGCGCCTGCTGGTGCAGGAGTCCGTCGCCGACGAGCTGCTCGAGCGGCTCAAGCGCCGGATGTCGACGCTGCGCCTCGGCGACCCGCTCGACAAGAACACCGACATCGGTGCCATCAACTCCGCCGAGCAGCTGGCCCGCATCCGCGAGCTCAGCGACATCGGCGAGTCCGAGGGTGCCGACCGCTGGGCCCCCGAGTGCGAGCTGCCGACCCAGGGGTTCTGGTTCCCCCCGACGCTCTTCACCGGCGTCACCCAGGCCCACCGCATCGCTCGCGAGGAGGTCTTCGGACCGGTCCTGTCGGTGCTCACCTTCCGCACGCCCTCCGAGGCGGTCGAGAAGGCCAACAACACGCCGTACGGCCTGTCGGCGGGGGTGTGGACCGAGAAGGGTTCGCGCATCCTGCACATGGCCGGCGCACTGCGCGCCGGCGTGGTGTGGGCCAACACGTTCAACAAGTTCGACCCGACGAGCCCCTTCGGAGGGTTCAAGGAGTCCGGCTACGGCCGCGAAGGTGGCCGCCAGGGCCTCTCGGCCTACCTGAAGGGGGCCAGCTGACATGGCTGCACGCATCGACGTCCGCAAGACCTACAAGCTCTACATCGGCGGGGCCTTCCCCCGCTCGGAGTCGGGCTACTCCTACCTCGTCAACGACGCGAAGGGACGATTCGTGGCCAACGCCGCCCTGGCTTCCCGCAAGGACGCCCGCGACGCCGTCGTCGCCGCCCGCAAGGCGTTCGGCTCCTGGTCGGGTCGCACCGCCTACAACCGGGCGCAGATCCTCTACCGCGTCGCCGAGGTCATGGAGGACCGTCGTCCGCAGTTCGTCGCGGCGCTCCAGCAGTCCGAGGGCCTCACGACCGCGCGTGCCAACGCTGCACTCGACGCCGCGATCGACCGTCTGGTCTGGTACGCCGGCTGGGCCGACAAGCTCACCCAGGTCGTCGGCAACGCCAACCCGGTGGCCGGCCCGTTCTTCAACCTGAGCACCCCCGAGCCGACCGGCGTCGTCGCCGTCCTCGCCCCGCAGGAGTCCTCGCTGCTGGGTCTGGTCTCGGTCATCGCCCCGGTCATCGTCACCGGCAACACGGTGGTGGTGGTGTCGTCCTACGACCGCCCGCTCCCGGCTGTCACGTTCGCCGAGGTGCTCGCCACCTCCGACGTGCCCGGCGGAGTGGTCAACCTGCTCACGGGCTCGGCCGCGGCGATCTCGCCGTGGCTCGCCTCGCACATGGACGTCAACGCGATCGACCTCGTCGGCCTCGCCGGCACCGAGGGCGCAGCCGAGCTCGCCACCGACCTCGAGGTCGCCGCCGCCGACAACCTCAAGCGCGTGCGCCGAGCCCCGGCCACGGAGCCCGACTGGACCGCTGCCCCGGCCTTGGACACGATGACCGACTTCATCGAGATCAAGACCGTGTGGCACCCGATGGGCGTCTGACCCAACGGTGCCCGACCAGGTCGACGGACTCTCTGGGGCCGCTCAGGTGATCGTCATCGCCGGGCCCAGCGGGTCCGGCAAGTCACGTCTTGCCGCACGCGCCGGACTCCCGGTGCTGCGGCTCGACGACTTCTACAAGGACGGCGACGACCCGTCACTCCCCCGGATCTCCGAGGGACGGGCCAACGCGGGCCTCGCCGACTGGGACGACCCTGCGTCGTGGCTGC
>NZ_JAXMNS010000237.1:0-5906 GCF_034670285.1 Nocardioides sp.
GACGAGCTCGGCGGCGTACGGCAGCTCGACCAGCGTCTTGCCCACGGCGATGATCCTCAGCCGCTCGGGCACGCCCAGCCGGATCGCGTGGCGCATCATCGAGACCAGCGGCACGACGCCCGTGCCCCCACCGATCGCGAGGGCGGGCTCGTCGCCGGTCCAGGTGAACCAGCCCCCGATGGGGCCGCGCACCTCGAGCACGTCGCCGACCTCGGCGACGTCGTGCAGGTGCCCGGAGACCTCGCCGTCGGGCATCCACTCGACCATCAGCTCGACGAGGGGGTCGGCCGGGTCGGAGGCGATGGAGTACGAGCGCTGCGCGGTGTAGTCGTCAGGCGCGCGCAGACGGACGACGTAGTGCTGGCCGGGCAGGTGCTCGGTGCGGCCCGCGACGTCGAGGCGCAGGCGCACGAGCCGGTCGTCGCGCTCGATCTCGACGATCGTCGCGGTGGTCCACGGACCGACGCGCGGGATGCTGGTCACGGGTCGCCCTGGTAGCGCTGCTCGAGCCACGGGTCGCCACGGTCGTGGTAGCCGTTCTGCTCCCAGAACCCGGGACGGTCCTTGGCCATCACCTCCAGGCGCGTCACCCACTTGGCCGACTTCCAGAAGTAGAGGTGCGGCACGAGCAGCCGCACCGGTCCGCCGTGGTCGACGGTGAGCGGCTTGCCGTCGAAGACCCACACGACCCACGCCTTGCCGCCGCGGAGGTCCTCGATCGGCAGGTTCGTCGTGTAGCCCGAGGCCGTGTGGGCCATCACGAACGCGCCCTCGGGCAGCGGGCCGGCGGCGTCCAGGAGCGTGTCGACACTGACGCCGGTGAAGGTGGTGTCGAACTTGCTCCACGTCGTGACGCAGTGGATGTCGCCGGCGTACGACGACGTGGGCAACGCGTGGATCTCGTCCCACGACCACTCCTGCGGCGTCTCGACGAGACCGTCGATCTTCAGCGACCAGGAGTCGACGTCCACGCGCGGCGTCGCCTCGGCGGTCAGGGACGGGAAGTCGGTGCCGGTGTCGTACTGGCCCGGCGGCAGGCGGTCTTCGCGCGCCGGGTCGGACGGGCGGCGGCGTCCGGTGAAACCGCGGGTGACAGGCATGGGTTCATTCTGACCGGTGCACCTGAGAACCCGTCGATCGCCCGAGGTGCATTCCGCTCAGGCTGCGTCGACGCCGTTCTCGACAACGGCTTCGTGACACAGGCGAAGCACGTGATCGGTCTGGCCGGGAGCGAGCTCGTAGGCGCACAGGAGCGGGAAGTCGACCTGCGCGCGCAGGGCGGCCCAGGCAGACTCCAGCTCGAGTGCGAGGTGGCCGTCGCCACGTCGCCAGTAGCGGTCGACGACCTCACCGTAGATGCGGAGGCTCGGCCGGCTGGCGCTGAGGGCGCGTGCACGATCGCCGACGAGCCGCTGGAAGCGGGCCGTGTCGATGTGCCCGTCGCGCAGCAGGGCGCGGTCGAGGGACTCGGCATCGATGGGGACGTACTGTCCGGTGGCCTGGACGGCGTCCGGATCGATCCCGAGGTCGGCCAGGGCGGAGGCGACGCGCGCGAGCCGCGGCGGGGTCACCGCCATCACGACGGCCTCACCGCGGACGAGTCCGTGAGCGGCGTACGACGCGAGGCCGGCGACGAGCGGGTCGGAGCCGCTGCTGTCGTCGCTCCAGAAGATCACGGAGTGCCCGTGCACGGCCTGGTCGGGCAGCAGCGTGTGCTGGGTGACGGGGAGTGCGGGAACGGTGACGGTGAACCGGGTGCCGTGGTGCTGGTCGTGGGTTGCCGAGCCGCCCATCGCCTCGGCGAGCTGGCGCACGATCATGAGGCCGAGGCCGCTCCCGCCGAAGCCGCTCGAGCTGTCGCCACGGGAGTAGCCCTCGAAGAGGTTGGGGTGCAGCTCTTCGGGGACCCCAGGTCCGTCGTCGGTCACGCTGAGCCGGATCGATCCGGCGTCGCGTACGGCGGTCACGCCCACGGAGGAGCCGCCGTAGCGCAGGGCGTTGCCGAGCAGGTTGTCCACCACCTGGGCGAGGCGAAGGGGGTCGGCCAGGACGACCAGCTCGGGCGACACGTCGAGGGAGACCGTGACGCCTTCTGGCACGGGACGGCCGGCGAGCGACTGCTCGCAGACCTCGATCAGCGGCACCGCTCGCCGGGCCAGCTCGAGGGACCCGCGATCGGCGAGGTGGGACGTGCCGAGGTCATCCAGCAGCCTCACCAGCATCTGGCTGCGACGTTCGAGCACCAGGCACAGGTGCTCGACGGCTTCGGGGGTCAGCACCTCGCGCCCCACCCGCAGCTGCTCGGCTCCTTCGTGGAGCACCATCGCGGCGTTGCGCATGTCGTGCATGAGTTGTGCTTCGAGCTTCCTCATCAGACATTCCCCTCATACATGACAGTACGCCTGTTCGAGGAATCGGCAACGGGTCCGTGCGCGCGGTGGACGGGCGACCGGCGGCGATCGGAGCCCAGACCTTCAGCCGACCCGGCCACCCGAACCGCCGGGGTGGGGCACTCCTAGACTGCGCCCATGCCTGAGATCACCCGAGACGAGGTCGCCCACCTGGCGAACCTCGCCCGCATCGACCTCGACGCAGCGGAGCTGGACCACCTCGCCCCGCAGCTGTCGGTCATCCTCGAGTCCGTCGCCTCCATCAGCGCGGTCGCCAGCGACGACGTCCCACCGACGTCGCACCCGCTGCCGCTGACCAACGTCTTCCGTGAGGACGTCGTCGAGCCGTGCCTCACCGCCGAGCAGGCGCTGGCCATGGCACCCGAGTCCGAGCAGCAGCGCTTCTCCGTGCCGCGGATCCTGGGGGACGAGCAGTGAGTTCCATCAAGAGCACCGCGGCCGAGATGGCCGCAGCACTGGCCGACGGCACCACCACCTCCGTCGCCCTGACCCAGGCACACCTCGACCGCATAAATGCCGTCGACGGCGCCGTGCACGCCTTCCTCCACGTCGACGCCGAGGGCGCGCTCGCCCAGGCCGCTGCCTCGGATGCCCGTCGCTCCGACGGTGCCCCTCTGCACGACCTCGACGGCGTGCCGATCGCGGTCAAGGACGTCCTGGCCACCCAGGGCCTGCCGACCACCTGCGGCTCGAAGATCCTCGAGGGCTGGATCCCGCCGTACGACGCCACCGTCGTCGCCAAGCTCAAGGCGGCGGGCCTGCCGATCCTCGGCAAGACCAACATGGATGAGTTCGCGATGGGCTCCTCCACCGAGCACTCCGCCTACGGCCCGACCCACAACCCGTGGGACCTCGACCGGATCCCCGGCGGCTCCGGCGGTGGCTCGGCGGCAGCGGTCGCGGCCTTCGAGGCGCCGTTCGCGCTCGGCACCGACACCGGCGGCTCGATCCGCCAGCCCGGCGCCGTCACCGGCACGGTCGGGGTCAAGCCGACGTACGGCGGGGTCTCGCGCTACGGCCTCGTGGCGCTGGCCAACTCCCTCGACCAGGTCGGACCCGTCACCCGCACGGTGCTCGACTCCGCCCTGCTCCACGAGCTGATCGGCGGCCACGACCCGCGCGACTCGACGTCGGTCGACGCACCGGTCCCGGGCCTCGTCGCGGCGGCCCGCCAGGGCGCCGGGGGAGACCTCAGCGGCGTCAAGGTCGGCGTCATCAAGGAGCTCGGCGGCGAGGGCTACCAGGACGGCGTGCAGGCACGCTTCCAGGAGTCGGTCGACCTGCTGGTCTCGATGGGTGCCGAGGTCGTCGAGGTCTCGTGCCCCAGCTTCGTGCACGCGCTCGCGGCCTACTACCTGATCCTCCCGGCGGAGGCCTCGAGCAACCTCGCGAAGTTCGACGCGATGCGTTACGGCCTGCGCGTCTTCCCCGAGGGTGTCGACGCCCCCAGCGCCGAGGAGGTCATGCGCGCCTCGCGGGACGCCGGCTTCGGCGACGAGGTCAAGCGCCGCATCATCCTGGGCACCTACGCGCTGTCCAGCGGCTACTACGACGCCTACTACGGCCAGGCCCAGAAGGTGCGCACGCTGATCTCGCGCGACTTCGCGGCCGCCTACGAGCAGGCCGACGTCCTGCTCTCGCCCACCGCGCCCACCACGGCGTTCAAGCTGGGGGAGAAGCTCGACGACCCGATCGCGATGTACCTCAACGACCTCGCGACCATCCCGGCCAACCTGGCCGGAGTGCCCGGCATCTCGCTGCCCAGCGGCCTGGCCGACGAGGACGGGCTGCCGGCCGGCATCCAGATGCTCGCGCCGGCGCTGGCCGACGACCGCCTCTACCGGGTCGGCGCAGCGCTCGAGACAGCCCTCGCCGAGAAGTGGGGCGGGCCGTTGCTCGACCGGGCCCCGAGCCTGACAGGAGACGCCTCATGAACAGCATGACCGAGACGGTGCTGGTCGACTTCGACGACGTCCTGGCCTCCTACGACCCCGCGATGGGGCTCGAGGTGCACGTCGAGCTCAACACCAACTCCAAGATGTTCTGCGGCTGCCCCACCGTCTTCGGCGGGGAGCCCAACACCCAGGTCTGCCCGACCTGCCTGGGCCTGCCCGGTGCGATGCCGGTCGTCAACCGCAAGGCCGTCGAGTCCGCCATCCGGATCGGCCTGGCCCTCAACTGCGACATCGCCGAGTGGTGCCGCTTCGCGCGGAAGAACTACTTCTACCCGGACATGCCGAAGAACTTCCAGACCTCGCAGTACGACGAGCCGATCGCCTTCGAGGGCTACATGGACGTCGACATCCCGGTGGTCGGTGGCGCAGATGGTGAGACAGAGACCTTCCGCGTCGAGATCGAGCGCGCCCACATGGAGGAGGACACCGGCAAGTCGCTGCACGTCGGTGGGGCCACCGGCCGCATCCACGGCGCCGACCACTCGCTGGTCGACTACAACCGCGCCGGCATCCCCCTCATCGAGATCGTCACCAAGCCGATCATGGGAGCGCGCGAGAAGGCTCCGGCGATCGCGAAGGCGTACGTCGCGCAGCTGCGCGAGCTGATCGTGGCGCTCGGTGTCTCCGACGCCCGGATGGACCAGGGCTCGATCCGCGCCGACGTCAACCTCTCGCTGGCCCCCAAGGACGCCGGTGGTCTCGGCACCCGCAGCGAGACGAAGAACGTCAACTCGCTGCGCTCGGTCGAGCGGGCGGTCCGCTACGAGATGCAGCGTCACGCGGGCATCCTCGACGCCGGCGGCTCGATCCTCCAGGAGACCCGTCACTGGCACGAGGACACCGGCATCACGACGTCCGGCCGCGAGAAGTCCGACGCCGAGGACTACCGCTACTTCCCCGAGCCCGACCTGGTGCCCGTCGCCCCGTCGCGCGAGTGGGTCGACGAGCTGCGCGGCACGCTCCCGGAGAACCCGACGGTCAAGCGCGCCCGGCTGCAGCAGGAGTGGGGCTTCACCGACCTCGAGATGCGCGACACCGTCGGGGCAGGAGCCTTCGGCCTCGTCGAGGAGACCATCGCGGCCGGTGCCACGCCCCAGGCCGCCCGCAAGTGGTGGCTCTCCGACCTCGCCCGTCGCGCCAACGAGTCGGCCACCGACATCGCCGACCTCGGCGTCTCGCCCACGCAGGTGGCCGAGGTGCAGGCCCTGGTCGACTCCAAGACCATCAACGACAAGCTGGCGCGCCAGGTCTTCGACGGCCTGATCGCCGGCGAGGGCACGCCCGAGGAGATCATCGCGGCCCGCGGTCTCGCGGTCGTCTCGGACGACGGTGCCCTCGGTGCCGCCGTCGACGTCGCCATCGCCGCCAACCCCGACGTCGCCGACAAGATCCGCGACGGCAAGCTCGCCGCAGCCGGTGCGCTCATCGGGGCGGTCATGAAGGAGATGAAGGGCCAGGCCGACGCCGCCCGCGTCCGTGAGCTGATCCTCGAGAAGCTCACCTGACCCTCGCAGCATCCGTCCCTGGCGGTGAGTCGGCG
>NZ_JAXMNS010000238.1:0-5905 GCF_034670285.1 Nocardioides sp.
ACATGTGGTCGATGCTAGCGACCGTGGGGCGCTCGATCACTCCGGCTCGTTGCTGTGCTCCCCTCCGACACGGAACGACGAGGACACACCGGCGTACATCAGGTGCGCGACGAGGCCGTCGACGGCGTGCTGGAGGTTGTGGCAGTGGTCCATCCACAGCCCCGGGTTGTCAGCCACGAACGCGATCTCGTAGGTCTCCCCGACCCCGACCTCCAGCGAGTCGATCCACCAGGGACTGCCGGTGGCCGCAGTGCCGTCGCGGGACAGCACGACGGCATGGTGGCCATGCAGGTGCATCGGGTGGGTGTCGTCGCTGTGGTTCTCGATCTGCATGACCACGACGTCGCCCTCGAAGACCATGAACATCGGCACGTCGGGGAAGTGGTGGCCGTTGATGGTCCACCACATCCCGGGCCGTCCGTCGAGGAAGCCCGGGCGCTTGCCGATGCGGTACTCGAAACGCCTGTCGGCTGCGGCCGGGTCCAGGCCCAGGGACACCGGCTCTCCATAGGTGAGCGGATCCAGCTCGTCCGGCGGTGCCCGGGTCGTGCCCGTGGTGGGGTCGCCGCCGAAGGTGAGCGCCGTCGTGCCTCCGAGATCGACTCGCACACCGCCGTCGGGGATCACGAAGCCGAGGTCGACCCGGCCGCCCGCCGGGACCCGCACTGCGGTCCCGGTCAACGGCTCGGGCTCGTGGACATCGACCCCGTCGATCGCGACGACCTCGAACGGCGCGCCGTTCACCCAGGTCGTGAGGAGCCCGTTGTCGGTGTTGATGATCCGCACGCGCACCTCGCGCCCGACCTCGGTGTCGACCGCCGTGGTCCCCGGGAGTCCGTTGAGACTCGGGCCGTCGTCGTAGCGGTGGACGACGGCGAGCTGGTCGAGCACGTCGGCATCGGCGGTCGGCGACCGGACGACGAACGGGCCGAAGAGCCCGCCCTGCACCTGCACGTGGGAGACCTGGTGCGAGTGGTACCAGTAGGTGCCCTCGCGATCGGCCACGAAGCGGTAGACGAACTCCTCGCCGGGCCCGACGGCGTCCTGGGTCACCCCTGCGACGCCGTCGGCGGCGTTGGGCACGTCGACGCCGTGCCAGTGCAGCGTCGCACCCGCAGCGACGTCGACGTTGACGAGCACCACCTCGACGAGGTCGCCGGCGACGGCAGAGAGGAGCGGCCCCGGGGAGCGGCCGTTGACCGTGTAGCCCTCATCGTCCTGGCGGACCTCGAACCGTGCTCGGACGTCGGGCCGGCCGGTGGGTGCCACCAGGTCAGCGACCGCGACGACGGCCCCGCCCGGCCCGGTGTGCCCCCCGGGTCCACCGCCCCAATCGGGGTAGCCCATCGCGGCCATGTCATAGCTGTCCGGGAGCAGGCTCGCGTGCCACAGGTAACCCAGGGGCCCGACCACGGCGAGCGCGACGAGCACGGCGACCCACCCGCGGAGTCGCCTGCCGGTCGTGGCGTCGCTCAGGTCGACACCCGTTGCCCGACGTGCGCGGGATGCGCCGGCTCGGCGGCCCGCGAACCGGCGTGCAGGGCCAGCCCGAGGATCAGCAGGGCGTTGACGCCGTGCAGGGCGCCGAAGCCGCTGCCCAGCTCACGCGAGAGCGCGGGCAGCACCAGCACCTGCAGCAGCACGAGGCCGAAGATCCCGCCCGCCAGCGCCTGCCCCTGCGCCACCTTGGCGAAGAAGGACACGATCAGCAGGACGAGCGAGATGAGCGGGATGAGGATCAGGCCGATGAAGAACATGTGGAGGGCGAACCCCCACTCGGCGGTGAACATCTGGTCGCAGTCGGTGCACTCGATGAGTGCCTTGTCGACCACTCCGCCGTCGTTGATCCAGTTGGTCAGCCCGAAGAAGGCCCAGGCGATGGCGCCGGCCTGGACGACGACGAGGACGGCGATGGCGCGAGCGAGAAAGCGATAGGTGGATCTCATGACATACCTCCATGAGCGGCACAGCCGACCCACCGTCGGCCGTGCCTTTCAGGATGCGCTCGTCAGCGGTGCTCGGCAAGGGGTGGCGCCAGAACGCTCGCCCACGACGAGGCGCAGATCGTCAGGCGCGACCTCGCGGTGAAGAGGTGGCTGGCACACTGTTCCGGTGAGGTCCCGGTGAGGTCAGGTGTGGTGGGTGCGCTGCTGGGGTGTGCTCTCCTGCTGACCTCGTGCAGCGGCGAGGAGGAGCCCTTCGTGCCGCCGAGCCTCATCGAGGAGGCGCCGGTCCCGGCGTACGACCCGGCGCTCGAGCCCGCCGCCGCAGCGATGGCCCTGGTGCCTTCCGAGGCGACGGTGCTGGCGGTCACCGACTACGACGAGCTGCGCCTGCGCCTGGCCCAGAGCGAGCTCACCAGCGAGTCGTCCGCAGCAGCCCGCGACAGGTTCTGGCGCAACGCCGCCCGTCGGACCGTGATGTTCAGCGACGGTCTGCTCCGAGGCGTCGACGAGCGGCTGCTCGACGACTACGGCTTCACCCAGGACGACGTCATCTGGGAGGCCCGGTGGGGCACGCCCTCCGGTGAGGGCTGGGTGCTCCGCCTGCGCGACGACCTCGACCTCGACGGAGTGGCCCGGGCGATCAGGGACGGCGTCGGACCGCTCGACGGTGCTGACTTCGACGCCGGCCGCCGGCTGATCTCGCTCGACGCCACCGACGAACCCACCGACAGCTGGGCGGCCGACCCGGCCCGCACGGCCCTCGTGGGACGGCCGGCGACCTCGACGTACGTCGACTCCGCCTGCATCCCCTACGACGTCGCCTTCGCCGACGGCGACGCCTCCGACCTCGCGCCCGCCCCGGCCGAGGAGATGGGGGCGCTCGACGAGCTCGGACCGTTCGCGGTGAGCTATGGCGTCGACCTCGTGACCGTGCACCTCGGGCAGGTCCGCAACGACGTATTCGACCGCGCCCGGCTGCCCGACATCCTGCCGCGCACCGACCCCGAGTTCGCGGTGGGCTACGTCGAGCCCGTGGCCGACCCCAGCGGCGGTCGGATCGGTTACACCATCGGTGACCCGGCAGCTGCCGAGAGCCTGGCCCGTCAGCGGCACCTGCCTTTCGCGGTCTGCTCGCTCTGACTCGCTGACTCGCCCCCGACATCCGGCGCCCATGGCCGCGGGCGGCCTCCGTAGGCTGGGGGAGTGCGCCGCTACCTGACCCCGACGATGCTCGGGGCGCACGTCGTGGCCGTGATCTGCGTGGGTCTGGCCCTCGGGCTCGGCCTCTGGCAGTTCGGCGCCTGGCAGGCGCAGCGCGAGGCCGAGGCGATCGACCTCACCCAGCGCGACCCGATGGACCTGCTCGACGTGATGGGGCCCGACGACTCGTTCCCGGGCGACCGCGTCGGTCAGCCGGTGACGCTGAGCGGCACATGGGTGCCGGACGCCACCGTCTTCGTCGAGGGCCGCCGCTTCGAGGGCCGCGACGGCTTCTGGGTCGTCACGCCGATCACCACCGGCACCGAGAGCGACCCCGCCCTGCCGGTCGTGCGCGGCTGGGTGCCGTCTCCCGACCTCGCCCCGGCACCCCCCACCGGCACCGCCGACCTCGAGGGGCTCCTCCAGCCCTCCGAGGGCACCGGCGCGTTCGACGAGGACCCCCTCGACGACGTGTTCCCCCAGCTGCGGATCGCCGACCTGGTGCAGCGCCTCGACAACGACCTGTACGCCGGCTACGTCGTCCTGCGCGAGCCGGTGCCCGGCGACGCCCAGTCGGCCGACCTCGTGGTGGCCGACGTCGAGCAGCTGCCGGAACCGGGCCAGTTCACGGCACTGCGCAACCTGCTCTACGCCGTCGAGTGGTGGGTCTTCGGGGCCTTTGCGCTCTTCATCTGGTGGCGCTACGTGAAGGAGTCCACCGAGCAGCCGGCCTCCGGGGCCCCGGTAGCGTTGGACACGTGAGCCCCGACATCGCGACCCCCCTCAAGGCCTACCGCACCATGGCGACGATCGTGGGCCTGCTGCTCGTGGTGCTGATCCTGGTCGGCATGCCGTTGAAGTACCTGCTCACCGACGGCACCGACCTCCAGCTGGCGGGGGAGTGGATCACCAGCAACCTCGGGGTCGCGCACGGCTGGCTCTACATGATCTTCCTCTTCGCCGCCTTCTGGCTCTCGCAGCGTGCGGAGTGGGAGATCGGCTTCACGATCGTCACCCTGCTCTGCGGCACGGTGCCGGTGCTGTCGTTCTGGGCCGAGCACCGCGCGACTGCGCGGGTGCGGGCCGAGTGGGCGCTCGACGACGCCGACGCCGCCAGCGCTTGAAAAAGCCACCGCCCCGGGCACGCGAGGTGCGCCGGGGCGGTGTGCTGGTGCTGCGGGGCTGACTACTTGGAGTCGGCCTCGGGCTCGACGTCGACGACCTCGGCCGGCTGGTCGGGCGTGGTGACCGGGTGCGGAGCGTCGGCCTCGTCGGAGAGCGCCTCGTCGGGCGAGGCGCCACCGGCGTCCTCGACCGGAGCGTCGGCCTTGTGCGACCCCGTCGAAGCGGCCGGGGCTGCCGGGGCGCTGGGCGCAGGCGTCGGCACGTAGGTCGACTGCCAGTTGTCGGAGGTCGGCTCGCCCTTGAGCTTCTTGGCGACGACGGCGGCGCCACCGGCCAGGAGGCTGAGGAACAGGACGCGCTTGAGCTTGCCCTTCTTCTTCTTCGGCTCCTCGCCCTTGATCTCGGCGACCTTCGAGTCGGCCAGCACGCGGGCAGCGGCAGCCTTCTCACCGGCAGCAGCAGCACCGGCGGCGACGACCGGGGCGGCCTTCTCGCGGGCCTCGGCGAGCTGCTCGGCTGCGCGCACCCGCGCCTCGGCGACGACCGGGGCGGCCTTCTCGCGAGCGTCGGCGAGGTGCGAAGCGGCACGCACGCGCGCGTCGGCCACCACGGGGGCAGCCTTCTCGCGAGCGTCGGCGAGAGCCGGACCGGCCTTCTCCTTGGCGTCGTTCAGAGCGGGGATTGCGGTGTCCTGCACGAAGTCACGAGTGGACTCCATGGCGGACTGCACGTGGGGACGCATGCTGTCGACGTATCCCTCGACGATGTCGGTGGCCTGGTCGAGGCGCGACTTCTTGGAGCGAAGTCCCATCGGGAGCCTTCCTTTCCATGCTGTGCACAGGTGTGGGAGGTCGGCCGGCGACCGACCTCAGGTGTGTCCATCCCATCATGCGTGACGAGTGGGCGACCACCCCAGGGCGGGTGAGTCGCGGGCGGGCCCGCAGGTGGAGCTGCAGGCGGGGCTGGGGCGGGGCTGGGGCTGCATGGCAGGATCGACGCGGACGCGGTCACCACCAGGTGTTCGCGCACGACCACCCACGTCACCACTCTCGTCACCTGCCCGCAAGGGCTCGAAAGGAAGTCATGGCGGACCTTCAGGCCATCTTCAAGACCAACAAGGGCGACATCACGATCACCCTGTTCCCGAACCACGCTCCCGAGACGGTGGCCAACTTCACCGGTCTCGCGACCGGCGAGAAGGAGGCCAACGGCGAGAACAAGCGCTTCTACGACGGCCTCGGCTTCCACCGCGTCATCGAGGGCTTCATGATCCAGGGCGGGTGCCCGCAGGGCACCGGCACCGGCGGCCCGGGCTACACGTTCAAGGACGAGATCCACCCCGAGCTCGTCTTCGACAAGCCCTACCTCCTCGCAATGGCCAACGCGGGCCCCGGCACCAACGGCTCGCAGTTCTTCATCACCGTCGGCGCCACCCCGTGGCTCAACCGCAAGCACACCATCTTCGGTGAGGTCGCCGACCAGGCGAGCCGCGACGTCGTGGACGCCATCGGCACCGCGCCCACCGGCGCCGGCGACCGCCCGGTCGAGCCGATCGTGATGAGCTCCGTCGAGATCGTCGGCGGCTGAGGCTCACCACCTTGTCGAACCCCTCGCAGTCGAGCCCGGGGTCCGGG
>NZ_JAXMNS010000239.1:0-5905 GCF_034670285.1 Nocardioides sp.
CCGGTCTGCGGGCGAGCGAGGGCCTCCGCGCCGTCGGCCTGGAGGGCGTTCTGCCACGACGGGCGGGCGTAGGGGCGCTCGTAGGTCGGGCCGTCGTGCGCGACCGAGCGCGGGGGCACGTCGACGACGCGCTCGCCGTGCCAGTCGATCTCGAGGCGCCCGGTGTCGGTGACCTCACCGACGACCACGGCCTCGACGTCCCACTTGGCGCAGATGCCCATGAACGTCGCGACGTCGTCGGGGGTGACGACGGCCATCATCCGCTCCTGGCTCTCGCTCATGAGGATCTCCTCAGGAGCCAGCGAGGAGTCGCGCAGCGGCACCCGGTCGAGCTCGACGTGCATGCCGCCGTCGCCCGCGCTGGCGAGCTCGGAGGTCGCGCAGGAGAGCCCGGCCCCGCCGAGGTCCTGGATGCCGGCGACGACGCCGGCGGCGAAGAGCTCGAGGGTGCACTCGATGAGCAGCTTCTCCATGAAGGGGTCGCCGACCTGGACGCTGGGGCGCTTGGCCGGACCGTCCTCGCTGAAGGTCTCGCTGGCGAGCACCGAGACGCCACCGATGCCGTCGCCGCCCGTGCGGGCGCCGTACAGGATGACCTGGTTGCCGGTGCCGGAGGCGTTGGCGAGGTGGAGGTCCTCGTGGCGCAGGACGCCGACGCAGAGCGCGTTGACGAGCGGGTTGCCGAGGTAGGTGGAGTCGAAGACGGCCTCGCCGCCGATGTTGGGCAGGCCGAGCATGTTGCCGTAGCCGCCGACGCCGGCGACGATCCCGGGCAGCACCCGGCGGGTGTCGGGGGCGTCGAGCGGACCGAAGCGCAGCGGGTCCATCACGGCGACGGGCCGGGCGCCCATGGCGAGGATGTCGCGCACGATGCCGCCGACGCCGGTCGCGGCGCCCTGGTAGGGCTCGACGTACGACGGGTGGTTGTGGCTCTCGACCTTGAAGGTGATCGCGTAGCCCTGGCCGATGTCGAGGACACCGGCGTTCTCGCCGATGCCGGCGAGCATCTTGCCGACCGGCGTGGTCTGCGGGATCTCGCCGAACTGCTTGAGGTGCACCTTGGTCGACTTGTAGGAGCAGTGCTCGCTCCACATCACCGAGTACATCGCGAGCTCCGAGCTCGTCGGACGACGACCCAAGATCTCGCGGATCGAGGCGTACTCGTCGGCCTTGAGGCCGAGGTCGGCCCACGGCTGCTCGCGACCGGGGTCCGTGGCGGCCACGGCGACGGTGTCGAGGCCGGTCGGGACCGGGGTGGACGTGTCTTCAGCGAGGGGCTCGGGCACGGCAGCAATCTACCGGCCGCCGCCCGGTCCCCCTACCCGCGGGGCTCTCGCCGAGTCGGCGCGACTTCGCGCCGACTCGCGGTCGGTTCTCAGCGACACGCCGAACTACATGCGTGTAATTAAGCGCCTTCTCTGTTACTGGAGTGATGTATGAGGTTAGGGTGACGCTCGCCGCGTACGCGGCCGGATCGCCCCTTCCCCCTCCCCTGGAGTTCCGCCTCATGAGCCCCTCTTCCCCGCGCACCCTGCTGCGAACCGGTGTGACCGCCCTGTCCCTGAGCGCGCTGGTCGCGGTCGGACTGCCGGCGTCCGCCCCTGCGACAGCCGCCCCCGCCTCTCCCGCCACGACGGTGTCGACCGTCTCGGCGACCGGCGTCGTCCTGGCGAAGAAGGAGCCCGCGCCGAACCCGGTCACCCCGGGCGACTTCACCGGCTACGGCTTCGACCAGTGCGTGACCCCGACGCAGTCGATGATGAACACCTGGCTGAAGACCTCGCCCTACCTCGCGGTCGGCATCTACATCTCCGGTGACTCCCGCGCCTGCCGCGACCAGCCCAACCTCAACCCGACCTGGGTGCGCAAGCAGCTGCGCAAGGGCTGGAGGCTGCTGCCGATCATCCTCGGGCCGCAGGCCTCCTGCCAGCCGCGCTTCCCGCGCTACGCCGACGACTTCACGATCAACCCCAGCCCCGGCAAGAGGGGCATCTACGGCAAGGCCCGCGGGATGGGCAAGCGCGAGGCCGTGAGCACGCTCGCCGACGCCCGAGCGCTCGGTCTCGTCGAGGGCAGCACCCTCTGGTACGACCTCGAGGGCTTCGACGACAGCAACACCCACTGCCGCGAGTCGGCCCTGTCGTTCCTGACCGCCTGGAACCGCAAGATCTCCGCCGCGGGCTACGTCACCGGCGTCTACTCCAGCGCCGGCTCGGGCATCAAGGTGCTCGACGAGGTCCGCCGCGAGCGGCCGAACGCCTACACGCTGCCCGAGCGCATCTGGCTGGCCCGCTGGGACGGCCAGGCCAACACCTCGACGTCCTACATCGCCGAGGACGGCTGGCGTCCCGGTGGCCGCATCAAGCAGTACCGCGGCGGCCACGACGAGGTCTGGGGCGGCGTGCGCATCAACATCGACTCCAACTACCTCGACATGGGCGCGGGCTCGACCGCACCCCGCGAGGACCTCTGTCCCGGAGTCACGGTCGCCTCGCGCGACTACCCGGCCCTGCGCCAGTCGGGCAACGGCTACAAGCCGCCGAAGCGGATGGTGAAGGCCCTGCAGTGCTTCCTGTCGGAGCGCAACCTCTACTCAGGCAGCTTCCACGGCAAGTACGGTCCGTCGACGGTCAAGGCCGCCAACGCCTGGCAGGCCCGCACCGGCAACGCCGCTGACGCCACGTGGATCCGACGCGACTGGATGACGCTGCTCAGCTATGGCCGCAAGCCGGTGCTCAAGTTCGGCTCGGCCGGGTTCTACGTCCGCCGCCTGCAGCGCACGCTCAACGCCGCCGACCTCGGCTCCAGCGTGAAGATCGACGGCGTCTACAAGATGCCGACCGCCGACCTGGTCAAGACCTACCAGTCGCGCGTCGACCTGCCGACCACCGGCGTGGTGGACGGCGCCACCTGGCGCCGGCTGATGAAGGGCGTGCGCGCCTAGCCGGACGTGGGCGGGCCGACGAGCAGCGCCAGGACCGTCAGCGCCGCGACAGCACCGACCCCCACCAGGGCGCCCTGACCGGGGCGACGCAGCAGCCAGGCGACCGGGACCTCGGGTCCGGACCCCGGGGGTGCGGGCTCGCCGGTCAGGCGCCACTGCGGGGCGAAGGCTCCGCGGCGCTCGGCGAGCAGGTCGAAGACCACGGTGGCGAACGGCGGGATCGCGGCCAGCAGGGCCAGCGCCGCACGGCCGAGCGACCAGCGCTGGTCGACGGCCACGACGACGGCAGTCAGGCCGTAGGCGATGAAGACGACGCCGTGCAGCATCCCGAAGATGCTGACGGCGACCTCAGTGGTCTCGGTGACGTACTTGAGCACCATGCCGAGCAGCAGCAGCGCCCAGGTGATCGCCTCGGCCACGGCGGCGGTACGGAAGAGCCGCAGCGGGCTCATCAGGCACCCATCAGGCAAATGTCGAGGCGGTCAGTGCGACCAGCCCGGCGAGCGAGGTGAAGAAGCCCAGACCGTCGGTGCCCGCACCGGTGAGCTCCTCGACCGCGTGCTCGGGGTGCGGCATCAGGCCCACGACGTTGCCGCGCTCGTTGGTGATGCCGGCGATGTCGCGCAGCGAGCCGTTGGGGTTGTGGTCGAGGTAGCGCGCGACGACGCGGCCCTCACCCTCGAGGCGGTCGAGGGTGTCGTTGTCGGCGACGAACCCGCCCTCACCGTTCTTGAGCACGATGGTGATCTCCTGGCCCTCGCTGTAGGCAGAGGTCCAGGCGGTGGAGGCGTTCTCGATGCGCAGGCGCTGGTCGCGGCACACGAACTTCTGGTGGTCGTTGCGGATCAGCGCACCCGGCAGCAGGTGCGACTCGCACAGGATCTGGAAGCCGTTGCAGATGCCGAGCACGGGCAGGCCCTTGCCGGCCGCCTCGATGACCTCGGTCATCACCGGCGAGAAGCGCGAGATGGCTCCGCAGCGCAGGTAGTCGCCGTAGGAGAAGCCGCCGGGCAGCACGACGGCGTCGACACCGCCCAGGTCGTGGTCGCCGTGCCAGAGGGGGACGACGTCGTGGCCGGCGAGCTGGGCCGCGCGCTGCGCGTCGGCGTCGTCCAGCGAGCCGGGGAAGGTGACGACCCCGACCTTCATCGGGCGCCGTCCTCCGCGCCGCGGTCGCCGTCGAGCACCGACACGGCGAAGTTCTCGATGACCGGGTTCGAGAGCAGCTTCTCGGCCATCTCGTGCACCTGAGCGAGGACCTCGTCGGTGACCTCACCGTCGATCTCGAGCTCGAAGCGCTTGCCCTGGCGGACATCTACGACCCCGCTGAACCCCAACCGCGGCAGGGCGCCTTGGACGGCCTTCCCCTGCGGATCGAGGATCTCGGGCTTGGGCATCACGTCCACGACAACCTTGGGCACGGGTCTGATCCTATGCCGTCGGCCCCGGCGACCGCCGACCGGGCAGACTGGACCCATGAGCCTGTCCTCCCCGTCCGGTCGCCGCAGCCCGATGTCGCCGCTCCAGCTGGAGTTCCCGCAGTCGCTGGCGACGTACGACGACTACGCGGCCGCCCAGAAGTCCGTCGACTTCCTCTCCGACCAGGAGTTCCCGGTGGAGAACTGCCTGATCGTCGGCACCGACCTCAAGCGCATCGAGAAGATCACCGGGCGGCTGACCTACAGCCGGGTCGCCCTCGGCGGCGTCGCCTCCGGTGCGTGGCTCGGGCTGTTCGTGGGCCTGCTCTTCACGATCTTCACCGAGGAGAGCGCCTTCGCGACGATCGCCTCAACGATGCTCTTCGGCGCCGCGTTCGGCATCGTCTGGGCCCTGCTGGGCTACGCGGCCACGCGCGGTCAGCGCGACTTCCAGTCCGTGACCCAGGTGGTGGCCACGCGCTACGAGGTGCTCGTCGAGCACAAGGTGGCCGCCGAGGCGCGCGAGATCCTGACGCGCCTCCCCGGAGCGCTGCCGAACCCGTTCGCCTGAGCCGTCAGCCGGCCGGTTGATCGACGGGTCGATCGACGGGTCGATCGGCCGACCGGTCGTCCCTGGCGACGGTACTGCAGGCCAGTCCGCCCGCGCCGAGCAGGCACGCGAGCACGACCAGCACGGCGCCCCCGCCGTAGGTGCCCGCCGAGACCGACGCCAGCAGGGCGACGAGCGTCAGCCCCGCAGCGGTCGAGAGCAGCCACAGCCCGAGCCGTGCGGCGAGCGCACCGCCCCCGCGAGCCGGGGCCAGGGCCAGCAGCACCCAGGACGCCGCCGGGAGCAGGAGCACCGCGAACCCGGTGGCGCTCGGCAGGCCGAGCAACCCCGTGCGCAGCGCGCCGCCCACCTCCAGCGGGCTGACGTGCGAGAGCGCCCCGGCTCGGAACCACGGCACGAGCATCGCCACGGTCCAGGCGAGGGCGGCCCCGGCCCACAGGGCGCACCCGAGCAGCTCGCGCGAGCGCCGGTCGTCGACCGGCTGCTCGACCACGCCGGTCGCCTCGCTCATGGCGTCTCCAGCAGGTCGCCGGCGCTGGCCTCGAGGCTGACGAACCAGCGGCCGTCGACCTCGACACTCACGAGGTAGGCCACGATCGGGGTGCCGTCGCGCTCCCAGCCCTCGGCGAGCGCCATGTCGTAGCCGGCCGGGCCACCGTCAGCTCCCTCACCGGCGTCCAGCGCAGCTGCCCCGGGCAGTCGTTGCGGGTCGACGCGGACCCCGAGCGCCCCGTCGAGGAGGTAGACCCGCGCGGTCGCCTCGTCGATCCTCTCGACCGCCAGGTCGAGGTCCTCGAGATCGAGGTCGACCGCAGCCAGCACCGCCAGCGCCTGGCGGCTGAAGGAGCCGGCGAGCTGCTCCTCGGCGGCGGACAGGACGCGGTCGACCTCGACGGGAGGCGTCTCCCCGACCCGCAGCACCCGGGCCCCGAGACGGGCGTAGGCAGCGTCGGCGCGTGAGGCGTCGGCGAC
>NZ_JAXMNS010000240.1:0-5882 GCF_034670285.1 Nocardioides sp.
CATGGACATCTACTTCACCGAGTTCGTCACCCAGTGACCCCGACCCGCGCGAGGTAATTCGCGTCGCTTTCCTCAGGTGACCCGCGCAGGGGCCGATACGGCCCCTGTGAGTCTCACGATGCCGACCCCAGCCGAACCCCTCACCGGGTCCCCGGCCGGTCGGTCGCGCCGCCGCGACCCGGGTGCCGAACCGGTCTCCTACGACTTCCGGCGCCCCATCCAGCTCTCGCGAGAGCACCAGCGGATCCTCGAGGTCGGCTTCGACGGCTTCGCCCGTCAGGCCGCGACCGTCTTCACCTCCGCGCTGCGGAGCGTCTGTCAGCTGAGCCTCACCCGGATCGACCAGCGCACCTACGCCGAGTACGTCGACTCGCTGGCGGCGTCGACCTACCTGACGCTCTTCACCACCGACCCCATGCCGGGCCGAGGTGTGCTGGACCTGCCGCTCTCGGCCGTGATGTCGTGCATCGACCACATGCTCGGCGGGCCCGGCGACGCCCAGCAGCCCCAGCGCCCGCTCACCGAGATCGAGTCCGGGGTGATCCGTGGTCTCGTCGAGCGCCTGCTGAGCGAGATGCGCTACTCGCTGGCCGGGATCGTGGCCCTCGACCCGGCGGTGACCGGCGTCGAGTACAGCCCCCAGTTCGCCCAGGTGGCCGGCGTCGCCGACGTGATGATCGTGATCGAGCTCGAGCTGCGGATCGACGAGCGTCCCCACCGGATGACGGTCTGCCTGCCCTTCAGCGGCCTCCACCCGCACCTGATCTCGGCCGCCGCCCCGGCCCCGGTCTCCACCCGCGAGCGCGCGCAACGTGCTGCGTCGGCGGCGCTCCTCGGCGAGTCGTTCCAGGACGTGCCCGTCGACGTGCAGGTGCGCTTCCGCAGCACTCCCGTCGGCCACGACGCCCTCGCCGGGCTCGTCGTCGGCGACGTCCTGCGTCTGACCCACCCGGCCTCGGCCCCGCTCGACGTCACCGTCGACGAGCAGGTCTTCGGCCACGCGACCGCCGGGACCCACGGCAACCGGCTCGCGGCCCTCATCGTCTCCACCTCGTCCCCCGCAGCCAGCCCCGCAGCACACCCCGCAGCACATCAGGAGCTCTCATGACCGTCGACGCCACGCTCTCCCCTGCTGCCACTCCCGCGGGGGTCGTTGCCGGACGGGTCGCCGAGGCCTGCCTCGCCGTGCTCCCCTCGGCCGAGCCGCTGACCGTCGGCGAGGCACAACCCGGCTCCGCGCACGTCGTCCAGGCCTTCGCCGGGGCCGCGACCGCCACGCTGACCGGAGCCGTGACCGGCCAGGTCACGGTGCTGGTCGGCGAGGAGCTGGTGGCCGCCCTGGCCGGCAGCCCGATCGGCGGGCTCGACCTCGCCGCCGCGGTGCAGCCGGCTCTCGACGCGATCGCCGCGGCGCTCGGTGCGGGCGCCCAGGTGGCCCGCGGCCTCCCGCTCGAGCTGGTCGTCGGTGACCTCGGCGGACCGTTCACCGCCGTCCCCCTCCTCGGGGCGGGTCTGGTGGCAGCAGTCCTGATCCCCGACGCCACGCTCGCCCAGGCGACTCCCGCCACCGCCGGCCACGGCACGCACGGGACCGCTCCGGTCACTCCCGCGGAGCGCCCGGACCTCACCGGCCTGGCACAGCCGGGAACCCCCGAGCCCCAGCGGGCGGTCTCGCTCTCCGACGGCCGCCGTGGCCTGGAGATGCTGCACGGAGTCGAGCTGGAGGTCACCGTCGAGCTCGGCCGCACCCGGATGCCGGTCCGCGACCTGCTGGCGCTCACCCCGGGGGCCGTCCTCTCCCTCGACCGGGCTGCCGGCTCACCGGCGGACCTCCTGGTCAACGGCAGGCTGATCGCCCGCGGCGAGGTCGTCGTCGTCGACGAGGACTTCGGGCTCCGGGTCACCGAGATCATCGACCAGAACGCGGCGGGCTGAGGTGACCGCACTGGTCGTGCGGATGGTGCTGTCGCTCTGCATCGTCCTGGGGCTGCTGCTCCTCACCGCCCGAGTCGCGGGCAAGCGCTACCGCACCGGCGACGAGTCGGCCGTCAAGATCCTCCAGCGCCAGTCGTTGAGCCGCAGCAGCACGGTCACTGTCGTGTCCGTCGGCAACCGGGTCCTCGTGCTCGGCACGACCGAGCAGCAGGTGCGCGTGCTCGCCGAGCTGGACCCGCACGAGCTGGGCGCCGACGCCTCCCATCCCGCCCAGCCCGCCGAGCCCGCCGAGCCGCAGGGGCTGTACGCCGTCCCGGAAGCGACCCCCACCGACTTCGCCCGGACCCTCCTCGCCGCTCAGGCGAGCGAGCGGCCGGCGGGACGTCACCGCGCGGCCACCCCTGCCGTGCCCGCCGTGCCCGCCGTGGCTGCCGGTCGGCCGGGCCAGGACCCCGAGGCCGGCGCACTCGCCGGCTCGCTGCTCTCCCCCACCACCTGGCGCCAGGCCCTGCAGGCGCTGACGCGCCGTGCCTCGTGAGCCGCTCGTCCCGGATCATCGGGCTGATCGCGCTGCTCGGCGCCCTGATGTCGGGGTTCCTGCTGCTCGCGGCGAGCAGCGCCACGGCATCCGTTCCCGCGACGACCGACCACCTGCTCAGCACGCCGCTGGCTCCGGAGCCGACCCAGGATCCGACGCAGGATCCGACGCAGGGGCCGACGCAGGGTCCGACGCAGGAGCCCGGCGTCCAGGGACCGATCGGACCCGTCGGCCCCACCGGGGAGACGGGCGACCCGGGCTCGAGCGACGTCGTGATCGACATCGGCGGCCTCGCCGAGCAGCCGAGCTCGTCGGTCGTGCTGATCCTGACGATCACGCTGCTCTCGCTCGCGCCGGCGATCCTGCTCACCTGCACCAGCTTCACCAAGATCCTGATCGTCCTCGGGCTGACCCGCAACGCCCTCGGACTCCAGCAGACCCCGCCCAACCAGGTGCTCACCGGGCTGGCGCTGTTCCTCAGCCTGTTCATCATGACGCCGGTCCTGACACAGATGAACGACGTCGGGCTCCAGCCCTACCTGGACGGCGAGCTCAGCGCGAGCTCGGCGTTCGACGTCGGCGTCGCGCCCCTGCGTGACTTCATGCTCGCCCAGACCGGCGACGACGAGCTCGAGCTGCTGACCAACGTCGCCCACCGCGAGCTGCCCGCCACCCGCGACGACACTCCCTTGAGCACGCTGATCCCGGCCTTCGTCCTGAGCGAGATCAAGCAGGCCTTCATCATCGGCTTCATCATCTTCATCCCGTTCCTCGTGATCGACATCGTCGTGAGCGGGGCGCTGATGGCACTCGGCATGATGATGATGCCTCCGGTGATGGTGTCGCTGCCGTTCAAGCTGTTGCTGTTCGTGCTCGTCGACGGCTGGTCGTTGGTCATCACGGCCCTCGTCTCCAGCTACGCCTAGGAGGGCGGACCACCATGACCGACACCGACGTCATCGAGATCGCCATGAAGACCATGATGATCGCGCTCAAGCTGTCCGCGCCCATCCTCCTCAGCGCACTCACGGTCGGCTTCGCGGTGTCGCTCTTTCAGTCGATGACCCAGATCCAGGAGTTCACGCTCGCGTTCGTGCCCAAGCTCGTCGCCGTCGGCGTCGCGCTCCTCATCAGCGGCAACTGGATGCTGCACACGCTGGTCACCTTCACCCAGGACCTGTTCGCGATGATCCCGTCGCTGCTGGTCTGACCCGACCCCCGACCCGACCTCCGAACCGACCTCACCTGCCATGGACCTGATGATCGCCGGCCAGCCCGCGCTCGCCCTGCTGCTGGCGTCGGTCCGACTCATCGCCTGGCTGGCCGTCGTCCCGCCGTTCTCCTCGCGGGCGGTGCCCATCGGCGCCAAGGTGGTGCTGAGCCTCGGTCTGGCCATCGCGGTCGCCCCGGCGATGGCGCAGAGCCCGGTGCCGGTGGACACCTGGGGCTTCATCGTCACCGCCGTCACCCAGGCCGGCATCGGTCTCGGGATGGGCTTCGTGACCTCGCTGCTCTTCGCCGCGATCGCTGCGGCCGGCAGCCTCATCGACCTCTTCGGCGGATTCTCGCTGGCGCAGGGCTACGACCCGCTCGGCATGAACATGACCACGGTCATGGGCAAGTTCCACCAGATGATCGCCACCGTCCTGCTGTTCGTCAGCGGCGGGCACCTGCTCGTCGTGGGCGGGCTGCTGCGCACCTTCGAGCTGCTGCCGATCGGCGAGTCCCCCGAGATCACCGGCGCCTACGAGGTGCTCGTGCGTGCCTTCGGGGTCTTCTTCGTCACCGCCGTCCAGGTCGCGCTCCCGATGGTGGCTGTGCTGTTCCTGGCCGACCTCGGTCTCGCCCTGATGACCAAGGTCGCCCCCCAGCTCAACGCGATCAACGTGATGTTCCCGGCCAAGATCGGCCTCACGCTGCTCCTGGTCGGGCTGTCGTTCCCGGTGCTGCCCGGGGTCGTCGACTCGCTGGTGGAGCTGGCGATGGAAGCCACCGCAGCCCTGGCCGGAGGGGGGTGAGACATGTCGGCGAGCGAGGAGAAGACCGAGAAACCGACTCCCAAGAAGGTCAAGGAGTCGCGCAAGGAGGGCCAGGTCGCGCGCACCCAGGAGCTGGGCGCGTGGGCCGCTCTCCTGCTGGCGACCGTCGCCTTCCCGGCCGCGTTCCGCTACGAGATCAGAGCCCTCGACGAGCTGATGTCGACCGCCCTCGACACCATCAACGACCCCACCACCGATCGTGCGCTCGAGCTGCTGTCCACCGGCTTCTGGCACGCCTTCGTCGTCCTGATCGTGCTCAGCTCCGGGATGCTCGTGATCAGTGCCGCGGTCACCCTGACGCAGGGCGGCTTCTACCTCGCCACGAAGGCGGTCAAGCCCAAGGCCGCCAAGCTCAACCCGATCAAGGGGATCAAGCGCATCTTCGGGCCGCAGGCGGCCTGGGAGGGCGTCAAGATGCTCGTCAAGTGCGCCATGGTCGCCCTGCTCGTCTACACCTCGGTCAAGGCGATGATGCCGCTGCTGGGCGGGATGGTGCCGATGGGCGTGGTGCTGTCGCTCACCGGCGACCGAGCCATGTCGCTGCTGCGCAGCGTCGGTGCGGCGGGGCTGCTGATGGCGGCCCTCGACTACGTCGTCGTGCGACGTCGTACCGGCAAGCAGACCCGGATGTCGAAGAACGAGATCAAGCAGGAGCACAAGCAGCAGGAGGGCGACCCGCTGCTCAAGGGTGCTATCAGGTCGCGCCAGATCGCGGCGTCCCGCAACCGGATGCTGGCCGACCTCACGAACGCCGACGTGGTGCTGGTCAACCCGACCCACGTGGCAGTGGCCCTGCGCTACGAGGCCGAGCGTGGCGCCCCGGTGGTGGTCGCTCGCGGCGCCGGCCTCATCGCCGCCAGGATCCGCGAGACAGCTGCCGAGCACGACGTGCCGCTGGTGCAGGACGTGCCCCTCGCCCGCGCGCTCTACGGCTCGACCGAGGTCGGCCAGGAGATCCCGGCCGAGCTGTTCGCCGCCGTCGCGCACGTCCTGGCCTTCGTGATCAGCCGTCGCACCCGCGGGGTGAACGGCGGCACGCACCGCTCACCGCGCACCGAGTCGGACCTCCCCGAGGTGCCCGCCATCGGACGCCGGCGACGCCGTACGCCGGACTCGGACGGCGCGCGCACGCCTGCGACCTGACCGGTTGCCCCAGAGCCCTCAGGTCGGGGCCGCCCGGGCCGATGGAGCAGCCGACGCCAGGACGGTGTCGCGCGCGCCACGGACGGCCACCCCCGCAGTCGACCCACCGGAAGGCCCGCTCCATGGCGCTGAAGCGACTCACCCAGCTCGGGGTGCCCGTCGGCATCGTGCTGATCGTCGTCATGCTGGTGATCCGGCTGCCGGCTGTGGTGCTGGACCTGCTCATC